>CAYUTF010000015.1:56165-57392 GCA_964447495.1 uncultured archaeon | reverse complement strand
CCTATCGACCTCGTGGCTTGCTTCCTCGATGTCGGCTCTTCCTATCCTGGCAGCGCACATAACTGCCAAGGGTGGGGCTGTACGCCCATTAAAAGGGAACGTGAGCTGGGTTTAGACCGTCGTGAGACAGGTCGGATTCTATCTACCAGGTATGTGGGATGACTGAAGGCAAGGGAAAATCAGTACGAGAGGAACATTTTGCCGGCGCCTCTGGTGTACCGGTTGTCTGACAAGGCAACGCCGGGCAGCTACGCGCTAACGGATAAGTGCTGAAAGCATCTAAGCACGAAGCCGGTCCTGAAAATAGTCATCCAATCTTATCCCATAACGTTAGAAAATATTAAGTCTATTTTAATTGATAAAGTTAGCACGATTCCCTGTGTTAATCAAATGCTAACTTCTTAGTAAATATCATAATTAAAATAAATAACATATTAAATAACAAGAGTGGGGCGCGGTGACGCGAACCATGGGGAAGAGACGAGCGCACCCGTAAAAGACGGGGTTGCTGAGATGGGGGTGTACGTAGGAAGCTTTCGGGCGACCTATTTAGCCTGCCATTCTCAACAGCGCGAGTGTATGGCAATCGAAAGAGGAGTCAAGGATTCAGGCTTAGAGTATTGAGGCTATTTTTTAAAGTAGATGATAAGTTTGAGTATAAAGGTATGAGATAGAAGTTAAAACAAAATGGGAGTATGTTCTGAACTAAATTTTTTTTCTTTATTTATATTTTGTATTAAAAATTTCTCTGTTATATTAGAGAATATTTTCTAAAATTTTTCTTACATTTTAAAAAAACTTCTTAAATGAACATTTATAAATACTGTTCACTTTGAGCAAACATTAATAAACTATATACACAAATTAAAGATATAAATTATTAAATAGGTTGATACAAATGCCAAAGTTGGAAAAAAAGCGAGTTTTAGATGCCCCGGTTGAAAGAGTATATGATATTTTGAACGATTATATGAGTTTGCCAGTATGGAATATCGTTGTCAATGAGGTAACACAATTGGAACCAAAAAAGTATTTTTTAAAGACTAATGTAGGAGATATCACAAATATTGAAATAGAAAATATTCCGTATAAAAAAATGACTTCAAAACAAGAAGGAAGTCCAATGCAAAAGATTGGATATATATTTGAACCTAAAGATGATAAGACTGAAGTGACCATTTGGACTGAATTTGAATTGGAAAACCAGAAAGGGGTTTTAGATATTGC
>CAYUTF010000015.1:10386-56065 GCA_964447495.1 uncultured archaeon | reverse complement strand
TGACCATTTGGACTGAATTTGAATTGGAAAACCAGAAAGGGGTTTTAGATATTGCGGCTGATTTATTTATGAAAAGTTTAAAAGTTTTTGTTGATTTCGTTATGACCGGAGGAAAACCTCAAGATTATAAAAAAATATTCGAGGATATTAAAAAAGCATATTAAAATACTTAATTTACGTTTAAATCATACTACTTTTTTATTATTTTATAATAGTCTAAATTATTATATACAACACTAAATTATATTCTCTTTCAATTTTCTTTATATTCAAAATATCTTATATTTTAATATTCTTTTATATAAAGATTTAAAAACCTTTGATTTACTACAACCACAGAAATGTAAAAAATAGAGTAAGAATTTCATGGTATATTTTAAGCTAAATGGATTAGGGTATAACTGTGGATATGATTTGAAAAGCTGCCCAGATGAAAGGAAGTCATGTTTGGACTGCATAAACCGTCGATTAAAACAATTAGGTTTTGAAATTGATGCTTCTCTTGAGATATTTCAAATCGATTCATATGAAAAAGAATTGAAAATGAAAAGAGAAGTAATTTGGCATAAATTTTTAGATATTCTAAGTATTAAATATATTGTAATTATAGAAAAAGAATCAGGATTAACCTTCATAAATTATGCTGTTTCTGATGTAGAAATTGATACTAATTTATTGAGTGGATTTATCCAAGCAAATATAATTTTTTCAGAAACGGGTAATATTGCGAAAAAAAAGGCTAATATTAATTTAGAAAACCATGTTTATGAATTTCAATATGAAAATTTCAATATTCTTCTTAAGAATGGAGATTATATTAGAATATGTCTCATACTTGATGAAAAAGCTTCAGATCATTTGAGATCTCAAATGTTTCAATTCCTCTATCAATTTGAAATTCAATTTGAAAATGAATTAATCAATTTCCAAAAAAATGGAGCAGTTAATACTAGTGAAATGATCGATTTTTTAGTTAAATCTTTTAATATCAAACTCGTCTTCCCTCTTACAATAGCTCATTCTATTCCCCCCGAATATTTAGCAGCTATTAATGAGAACCCAATCCAAAAAGCAATTTTTAACATAGTAAAAGAAATACTCCTATCAAAATCCTTCTTTTATATTAATAATCTCTTAAATAAAGTCAAAAAAATTGTAAGTATCAATACAAAAATCGTTTTATATGAGATTTATCAACTTCTTGAGAAAAAAGTGATAATTCCTATTAAATTAGAGACAATAGCTCATAATTTAGAAAATAAAAAAGACGCTTTCGATGAAAAATCTTCCAAATTGAAATTTATCTCTGATATTGTTATTAACAATGGCGATTTAACTGAACTAAAGGAAAAATTAAACACTATTGATCTAATAACAGCAAAAAAAATGATTAAACAATATCTAAAAAAGGGAAAAACTGCTGCTAAAGATGTAGCGTACGAAGTCGCTTCTAAAGAATACAATAAAGCTCTCTTTATAGCAAAAGAGTTCAAATTAAAAGATGACATCATTAAAATTTCACAGATAATATTTGAGCATGATTACAAGTCAAAAAAGATAGAATTAGACTTCGTATTAGAAATGGCTGAAAATTATGAAAAAAATGGGGATTTCATTAATAGTATTAATAGTTATCAAAAAGCAACTAAGATTCTCGAAAGTTTCTTGATATATAACTTGCTAGATGCAGATTCACAAATAAAAAAGTTAAAAAAAAAAATCATGAAACTAAGAGAAAATATCTAATGAGATATATTATTATAAAATTCTATCTTTCTATCTTCGAAAATATTATTAAAATCATTAAGAGACTTATTTCTCGCTTTCTCTATTTCAATATTAACTATATCCATGAAAATATCTTCTCCTGGAGCAGAAGATAGTACTTCACCATTATAGGAAGTAATTTGGCTTTTTCCTGTAAATTTAAAATGGTCTAATCCTCTTTTTTCTTCTCCCACTCTATTCGATGTTATTGCATAAATCTTATTTTCAAGGCAACGTGTAACCATTGCATTTTGACAGTACGGAAGGACTAAATTTGCTGGATGAGCAATTATATCGGCTCCATGGAGAGCAAGAGTTCGAGCTGTTTCTGGGAAAAACCAATCAAAACATATCATTAATCCTATATTAAATTCTTTGAAACTATAGACTTTAAATGGTAAATTTCCTTGGGAAAACCATATTTTTTCCTTAAAATATAAATGAATTTTTCGATAATTACCCACCACTCCATTTTTAGAAACTAACATAGCAGAATTATACAAAGCGCCCTCATTTTTTTCAATATAACCCCCAATTATGATAGCATTTGTCTTTTTTGCTAAATCTAATAAGAATTCTGCAGTCTTACCATTTAAATCTTCTGCTAACAAATTAGCTTCCTTTTTTGAAACAAAAGTATATCCTGTTGCAAAAAGCTCGGGCAATACTATTACTTTTGCCTTTCTTTTCGAAACTATCATATTTATTTGTTCAAAATTCTTATCCTTATCACCAAAAATAGGGGATGTTTGAATATAACCAACTTTCATATAGATCCTAAATATAAATTTTAATAAATTTTCACTTAAGAAATAATATTCTATCATTGATAATAAATGATAACCTAATAATAATGATATATAAAGAAAGGATGACCCCTGTCAAAAAACCAATATAATGGTTTAAAAATATATAGGTAAAAGATATTAGTAAAGATATTTTTTTCTAAAAGACAAAAATCCAGGGCATTGACAGGAGTCATTATAAGAATAAAAAGAAATAAGTAAACTCAATATTTAAACAATATAAGTAAGCAGTTTTTTTAATTAACAGAAAAAATTTTAATTATAATTTCGAAATTGCGAATTTCTATTAGCTTTTTAATATCATTTTACGATGGTGTTTCCAGAAATTTAACAAAATTTTATTTTATTCTTTAAATACCTCATATTAAATTAAAACATATTTTTGCTACATAAATGGGAACAGATAAAATTCATTTAAAAAAATCAGTTGTTTTTAAAATAATTGTGTCGGGAGACGGCGGTGTTGGTAAAACTTCATTTTTAAACCGATTAGTTAATAACGATTTTAATGAAAATAATGAATTAACTAAAGGTATTGACTTTTTTTCCAAAATTCTTCATGTTAATGGAACGCAATATAATTTTACAATGTGGGATTTTGCTGGACAAAAGCAGTTTAAAGAAATATTAGATAATTTTGTTGAGGGTTCAATTGCCGCTTTAATATTGTTTGATCTCTCTCGATTCAATACGTTAGAGACAGTTTTTAAATGGATACTTAAATTAAAACAATTAGGGCATATACTTATTCTAATCATAGGAACAAAGTTTGATTTAATTGATCAGAAAGAAATTGAAATAGTTGATGATTATATTAATCAAATTATTGAAGGAAATGAACTGATTTTCGATTATATAAAAATATCATCAAAAACAGGTTATAATATTAATCAGGCTTTTTTTAAATTAATTAATCATATTTCAATGAAAAAATCCTAGATGACAACAATTTAAAAATAAATCCTCATTATTTATACTTTCATAATCCAATTAAATTCATCTTCAATGTCTAATCTCTGAATTCCAGTTAAAAGTTCATACAATTTTCTTGTTATTTCTCCCGCTTCTCCTTCGCTAAAAATTCTTTTATTATCTTCAAGAACAACAGACTTTATTGGAGTTATTACAGCAGCAGTGCCAGTACAAAAAGCTTCTGTACAAGAATCATCAAATAATTCTTTATATGAAATATCACGTTCTTCAACATTTAGACCTAATTTTTGTGAAGCTAAGTAGATTATTGATTTTCGCGTTATTCCAGGTAATATAGTTCCACTTGATTTAGGGGTAATTAAACTTCCCTTTATCATCGCAAAGAAGTTAGCTGTTCCGACTTCATCAATGTATTCCATATTTACAGCATCTAAGAAGATAACCTGAGCAAAACCTCTCTCTTTTGTTTCTTTTGCTGGTAGCATCGAACCAGCATAGTTGCAACATGTTTTAGCTGCCCCTGTCCCTCCGGGTGCAGCTCTGGTATATTCTTTAGTAATTTCTAAATCAACACCTGCAAAACCCTCAGGAAAATAGGATCCTACCGGAATAGTAAAGACAATGAATTTATATTCATAAGCGGGTTTCACTCCTAAAATAGGACCATTTCCAATCATTAGAGGTCGGATATATAGAGCTCCTCCACTATCATAGGGAGGGATATACTCTTCATTTGCTTTTACTACTTTTTTCACAGCATCCAAAAATTTTGAAATATCATATCGAGGCATAAGCATTCTATCTGCGCTATTATTGAATCTCTTCGCATTTTCTTGAGGTCTAAATAAAGTAATATCTCCCTTTTTAGTTCTTAAAGCTTTCATACCTTCAAAAATCCCTTGACCGTAATTTAATATACATGCTGCTGGTGAAATTTCAAAATTTCCAAAAGGAATTAAATTTCCACCATCCCATTTTCCATTTTTATAATCTGAAATAAACATCGTTTTAGTTTCAATAAACTCGAAACCTAATGAATAAAAATCAATATCCTTAGCATTCATTTCAATCATATCCCATTCAATATTATTAGTGTAATTTAATGAATAGTATATTAAAAAATCTTATTGATATTGTTTCTTGAAAGAATGACAACCCACAAATACAAGATTATTGAATATTTTAAATTTAAGGAATTTAGGATAAAAAATAACAAGGAGTATGAGTTAGAAGAAAATATTAAAATTTTACCCCAAATTTTATCATATATTCTTATAATATTATATTACCAATAGAATTTGCCAGAGTCGCCTAGAGGTTGGGCGATAGCCTGCAGAGTTATTATTCGGGAGTTCGAATCTCCCCTCTGGCTTTATACCTAGTAAATATTGAAAAAATTTATTTTATAAAATTCATAATCTTTTTCAAAAGAGGTTAGTTAATTGAAATTATGTCTTTACAAAAAGTAACAGCGAGAAAAATAATCGAGAAGAAGATTAAAGGAGAAAAAATAGTTACTCTTACTTCATATGATTACGCATTTGCTAAAATTGTTGACCAATGTGGTATCGATTTAATTTTAGTTGGAGATTCTCTTTCAATGGTGGTATTAGGATATAGGAATACTTTAGCAGTTACTATGGATGAAATGATACATCACACTAAAGCTGTCTCTCGAGGTGTAAAAAATGCTATGGTGGTAGGTGATATGCCTTTTCTCTCATATAAAGTCAATATAAAAGATGCAGTAAAGAACGCAGGAAGGTTTATTCAGGAAGGAGGGGCAGAAGCTGTTAAAGTAGAAGGAGGAACAGAAATAATTCCTATTATTAAAGCAATGATTAAAGCAGATATCCAAGTTATGGGGCATATCGGACTAACTCCTCAGGCAATTTATCAATTTGGGGGATTTCTCGTTCAAGGAAAAACTGTTAAGGCTGCACAAAATCTAATTCAAGCTGCTCAGAATCTTCAAGAAGCAGGTGTTTTTTCAATAGTCCTTGAAAGTATCCCATGGCAAATAGCAAAATTAATCACAGAATCTATTGAGATTCCTACTATTGGAATTGGAGCAGGACCATATTGTGATGGACAAATTTTAGTTCTTCATGATATGCTAGGGATATTTACCGATTTTAAACCCAAATTCCTAAAATACTTTGGAAATCTTGGAGAAAATATACAAAAAGCAATTAAAAATTATAAAGACGAAGTAGAAAGAGAAATTTATCCTGATTTAAGCCATTCTTATGAATTCCCTTCTGAGGATTTAGAAGAGATTCATAACTGGTATGAAAATAGATCATCAAAAAGAAATACTAATAGAAAAAAAAACACTTAAATCTATGAATTTCTATTAACTAGCATATATTATCCATTTTAATAAAAGAATTGATTAAAATCTTTAACAAACATCAAAAATCTGAGAATCATCCTTATGCTTGAGATGATATCACTCTTTTAAAATTTCCAAAAGTATATTTAATTATATTTATATTTATTATATTAACTTAAAGTATAAAGAAAAAATTGATAATATTACAATAAAATTCTTTTATAATGGTTGAACTCAAGTGGCTGAAGAATATGATTTTTTATTTAAATCTATAGTTGTAGGGGATGGCGGTGTGGGTAAAACTGCTCTTACCTTACGTTTTTCCAAAGGTTTCTTTACAGAAGATTATAAGATGACTATCGGCGTGGACTTTCATGTAAAAACAATTGAATTAGATACAGAAGAGGGGCCAATTCGATGCAAACTCCAACTCTGGGATACTGGTGGGCAAGAACGTTTCAGCTCAATAAGACCGATGTATTATAGGGGATCACTAGGAGCTGTTTTAGTATTTGATTTAACCAATTCCTCTAGTTTTGAACATCTGCCACAGTGGATTGAAGAAGTAAGAGCAAATATTAAATCAGAAATTCCCTTATTACTTGTTGGTAATAAAAGTGATCTAATAGACCAGAGAATGATCTCTATAGAGGAAATTAACCAATTTACCAAAGATTTTAATCTTTATTATATGGAGACTTCAGCTAAAACAGGGGATGGTGTTGGAGACTGTTTTTATATATTAGCGTGTTTAATGATCGGACAGGGTGTACCGAATCAGCTAATTGCAAAGAAAACGGTATATGCTCCCGGAAAAATATCTCTTATTACACCTGTAGTACCATTAAAATTAGAAACATTAGCAGAACCTAGATATGATTATACTGCACCTCCTGTTCCAGAGCCGACATATCCTAAATTATCTCCTCCTATACGGTCATTAGAAGAAGAACCAAAATTTGATTATGAAGCACCTCCCGTTCCAGAACTCATACGGTCGGATATCACTGAATCAACGCACTCAATAAAACCAGAGCCTGAGTTTGAATTTGAAGCACCTCCCGTTCCAGAACCAACCCCAAAATTCCAAGATCAACCCAAGATCTCTACACCAGAAGCAACTGATATTGAATTTAAAACACCTGATGAAATTTTATCACAGATTAGCCCTAAAGACCGAACTGAATCAGAATCCATTTCTTTTTCCACTGAATCAACTCTAACAAAACCAGAAACGTACAAACCTAAAGCTGTTCCATTTTCGCAAAAAACTCCTATTCCAGCCCCTGCACCAGATGGCTTTCAAACTTCTAAGAAGAATTATCAAAAAGAAAGAGAAAGAAGTACTCCCTTTATGGTATCTAGAAGAGAAGAACCACATAAACCTAAACCAGCTTCAATGACATTTGAACCTGAACAAGAAATGCCCACTCATGCATCAACAACTACATCCCAATCATTAGCTGATTATATGCCCCAGGAAATTATGTCGAAAAAAGAGAAAAAACGTTTAGAAAAAGAAAAGAAGAAACAAGATAAAGAGGAAAAATTGAAAATAGCTCGAGAAAAACACGAGCAATTAATTGATGCAATGAAGAAACCAAAAAAACTAAAGAAAGAGAAAAAAGAGAAAAAAACTACATCTTTTGAATCATTAGAAGAAGAACCATTAGATACTAGACCATTAGACACTAGAACTCCTTCATTATTTCAGACATTATCCCAAAGACTTGATGAATCGACACAAGATATTATTAGTGATACGTTTGTTCCATTCACGGGTGAAGAAGGCGCATCTAAAGAAAAATCATCAACTTTAAGGATTATACCAAATGTAGCTGATATAGAAAATGAGCCATCATCATTTACTGCATTCACACCCACTCAAACTGACACAATAGAATCGAAAGAGCAAAAATCAAAAGAATTATTAGTTTGTAAACAATGTGGAGCCATATTATCATCAGATTATGCTTTTTGTAACAAATGTGGTTCAAAATTATAATATGACTCTATTTATTATCTATACTATAAATTTTATTCTTCTTCTAAATCTATAAGTCTCTACCACAAATAGGGCAAGTACTCCAGACTTTTTTGATTTTTGAATTACAATACGGACATAATTTTAAATTAGGATCAATTTCAGTCTGTGGTTTTCCAAAAATAGTTAAATTATCTTCTGGTTGGTAATATTTGGGAGTCTTATTTGGTTCAATAATTTTTTGGTGTTTATCAAATGAAACATATTTTACTGGTTGATCCCCCTTAGGTTTGAAATAAACGTCTTTTTGAGGCACATTAGGTTTACGAAACTCATTTGATTGGGATATTTTAAAATCATCTTCTAATGGAAAAGACTTTCCCATTGGAATCTCTGATTTTAATTCACTTTTTTCTCTTTTTTCTCCATTACTTGTTTCTTGCTCAATAGGAGCCCCTACTTTATAGTAAAAATAATTGCCTTCATTATTTTCTATAATAGTTTCTTCATTTTGTAATAATACTTCAATATAATAAATAACGGTAGAACCAATTGGGACCTCAGCAATTTCAGCAATAAAATAATCTTTCTTGTTTTCCATACTCATTTGATACCAATTATTTCCTTGATCTGCGCTAAAAATTAGCTTAACGTCTTCAATTGATTCATCAAAATCTTCCTCTGTTATTTTTACAACGATCTTTATTGTTTTTTTAAGAATATCTCCTCTGATTATATCTGCATGTGCTTCTTCTTCATCCCATGCAGCACCACATCTTGGGCAATTCGTAAACCAGTTTGGATATTCAAATTTACATTTACTGCAGGTTTTTGTGAAATATCTTGTAGTTTTAATTCCTATAGTTTTCTTTTTATCTTTAACCATTCTCTATTCCATTTTTTACGAGAATTTTAACCCTAATAAATTAATTATTTTTTGTTTTATAAATATGTTTCAGTGGGATATTATAAAATTCTTATTTATTATTTATTTTTATATTAATTATTATAGAAAAAGAATAAAGTGATTTTAAAGATTAATTCGAAAGAAGTTCAATCCCTTTTAGAAGCTATTGATACTTTACTTGAAATTAAAATATTAATCAGAAATTGTGTTCCGAATTTTGAATTAAATGGAAATCAACTAAATTTGTTTACTTCATTATTAAATACCTTAGAAAGCAAACTTCAACCTCTATTTGCTAAATATTTACAAGTAGATTTATATTCAAACTCAAAAAAATCAAAAGAAGAATACATATTAGAATTAAAAAATCTTATCAAGGAAAATAAATACATCTTACTTTCTGCTAATCATTCTAAGAAAATTTTGAAAAATCTGGGATTTGATCCACGTAATCTAATAGTGAGTGGTGGACCTTTAATTTATAATGATTATTCAAAAATTAATCCTACATTATCTGGTATTGCTCTTCAGGGTATTAAAAAAAAGTGTGATAGATTGATAAGTCAGTTGATGAATATGGATTGGAAAAATCTCGATTTGTTATATATATATGAAAAAAATAATAAAGCAGATATGATAATTTTAGAAGAAATCGAGGAAATTGAAAGTATTATCGGCAAAAATATAGAAGTATTAAAAATTCATTCATGGAAAGATATTGAGATTTGAAATAGTTATCTTTAATTTATTCCAAGTTTTTTTAAAGTGAGCTCTAAATCATTTATGAACAAATCTAAATGCTCTTTCATTACATGGGGCATTACTACAATCCTAATTAGATTAAAATCTTTAAATTTTCCAAGCATCCATTTTTTTTTCCTCAATTCCTCATCAATTTCACAGATACTATCCCCATTTTCAGTGGTGATTCCAACAACATTCATTTTTGGTTGAGCTGCTAATTTGACTCCATTAATTTCTGAAATTCTTTTAATCAAGTAATGAGTATTATCCATACATCTTTTAATTACTCTTATAAAGCCATCTAAACCAAGGTATTTCATTATTGCCCAGAAAGATATCACGGTTCCACCAGGTCTTGTACCCACTATTTGAAAATGTTTAAAATTACCTCCAGCTAAATAAGGAATTTCAAAACCGGTTTTTTGCAAAATTTGAGGATCTCTTATAAAAAAACCACCTGTAGGAATTAATCCTAATCCCATTTTATGGGGATCTGCAGTGATTGAACCTACAAATTTGACAGAAAAATCCCATGGTTCAATTTTATAATTTAAATATTTAAGAAACGGTAAGACAAAACCTCCAAATGCGGCATCAACATGGAAAAAAATATTTTTACCTTCGATTAATCTACCAATTTTTTCTATTGGATCTATTAATCCTAAAGAACTTGTACCTGCTACTCCAATAACTCCACAGGTGTTATTATTTATTAATTCCTCGAAATGATTTAAATCGACTTCAAAATTGTCAAGCAAATTTACTTTCCTTAACTTTATGTCTAATAAATCAGCAGCTTTATCAAAAGATATATGGGCAGATTTAGGAGCTACTACTTCAGGTCTTTTAATATCTGGTCGTAATTTTTTTGCAATCCTCATAGCAATAAGATTCGCTTCTGAACCACCCGAGGTAAAAGTTCCAATTATGTTTTTATCTCCAAATAGTTCTCCAAGTTCAGACACTATTTCTTTTTCAAGGCTTGCGGTCCCTAAAAATAATCCTGGATCTCCCAAATTCTTAGATAAATACTTAAAATATATCTCTTTGCCAAAATCTAATGGTTCAGTGCACATAGACCCTAAAATTGAACCATCATCATAAGTGTGATCTAATTTAAGTTTCTTCTCTAGAATCCTAATTATTTTCTGTTTCTCTAATCCTTCTTGTAACATATTGATATTTAATTTTGTGATATCTTTCATAATGAGAAAATTTTAAACAATTAAAATTTTGCAGAAAATATCAAATATAATTAGCATAAAGAGATTGTTAATTCTTTTATTGAAATCTTTTTGAATCTCGCTTCGAGTACTTTTCCATTACCTTGGTTAATTCTACACTTAAATTAACCTTGTAGTGATTAGCAATACAAATTATGGAAAAGATGAGATCTGCCAGTTCCTCATCTAAATTTGATTTTTCTTTATTATCTTTTTTTGGTTTATAACCTTCTAAATAGTTAATCTCTCTTGAGATTTCTCCTAATTCCTCAATAACTGCACTTAACATAGAAAGTGGAGACCAATAACCTCCATGCTTTTGAATCCAGTCATCAACAAGTTGTTGGATATCATCTAATGTCAATTTTTCTCTCATAGTTCTATTAATACTTCAAATTATTTAAAAAGAATAGTGTTAAAAATTTAAGTTCTCTCTCTTACGTGATTCCCATTCCGCTTTTTTACCCTCATTATATCTATTTACTTCACTGTAATATCCCGTTATTCGAGAGTAAACTTTTACATCATTGGAATGACACTGTGGACAAATCCATTGACCGCCTCTGAACATCTTTCGACAATGAGGACAAAATGTAAAATCAATAGTAAAAGTGAAATAGGCGGTATTCGTATTAAGGCAAATATTTTTCGTGAGTTCCCATAATCCGTCAATATCCGGTTTCTGTTCTCCTAACCAGATATGAGTAATAACGCCACCATTTACAATGGGATGATAATCTCCCTGTAATTTTATTCGCTTTGACAAGGGGATATCTGCATCATAACGAATGTGATCCGAATTAGTGTAGTAGGCGGATATTCCTTTTGATTGAGGTATTGCTTTTTTTGGGAAATGTTTTAAATCTAATCCTGCTAACCTTTTGGCCGTATTCTCACTAGGTTGCTGCCAAAGAGAATAAACCTTATTATCTCTCTCGGTCATCGAATTGCATTTAGCAACCATATATTCTAACACTTTTCTTCCAAAATTATACGCAGAATCACTTTCATGTATTTCAAATCCAGTGATACTTTTAATGGATTCATTTAAGCCGGTATAACCGATAGAAAGATTTTGATCCTTTAATTTAAATATTGATTCGCCGTTAATTTTACCACTACATAAAGGTAAATGTCCGGATTTAAGTCGCTTCTCCATCAAATCCCATTTCTTTTTTAAAATTCTAGCACATAATTCCATCTTATCATCCAAAATCCCAAAATAGTCGTCTTCACATTTTGACATATAAGCATATCTAGGAAGGTTTAAGCTAACACTTTGTAGTGAACCAATAGTAACGTAATTTTCCCATACATTCGTATTTTTTCTTTTTTCTGGATCAAGAATACATTTATTAATAATCTGATTTCCACTGAGGAATTTTCTACAACATTGACTGTGAATCTCATCGGGCATCCAATCTGGACACATATTTAAAAAATAAGGGGTTCCCATTGTAGCTACCTCTTCCATTACTTGTAAGTAAGAGGGTTCAAATTCTTTCAACCACTCTTTTTTTATTTTTATTTCGTGTTTCGGAAATGCAAATAATTTTCCGTTATAATCCCCTTTAATATAAACCTTAGTTAATGCATCGAATAACTTGAGGCATTCTTCTTTATAATCTCCATATCTTCCAATAACTTTCCCATAAGCACCTATAGCAGGAATATTTAATAACCCCTCTGGAACAGTTGGAGTGCAAGATATTGATGTAAAAGGTACTTGACCCCCTCTAGCAGCAAATATTTGATTTGTTTCAAAGATTAAACACTGCATTGATTGTTCAATATCCCTTTCAGAAAGACCTTTAGTAAATGGTGCAAGAAAAGTGGTTATATAATCATATCCTTGACCTCCACTAAACTCTCCTTGAATGATTCCAAGCCATTTTGCTAAATGAGTTACTGCCACTCTCAGACTTCCCGCAGGACCAGATTTATTACAATGAGCCCAACTGTCAACTGGGGGTAATCCATTTTCAAGTATCATTCTTGGGTCCCATTCTTGACAAAAAGGTCTTAAATCAAAATATCGAAGCATATGTATATGAATATCACCATAGAGATGAGCATGAGCTTCTTCTGAATCTAAAATTCTTAAAAGTGCATATTCATCTGATATTCTATTCGCCGCCCAATGATGAATACTCTCTGGATTCATATCTTGATTAGCATTTTCGTTTATACCTTTTTCCAAAATTGCCTCATAATCCATTAAAGGCATACCTATCCTTGTATAAAGTTTTCTCTCTTCTTCATAATGCTGTTCTGACAAGATTGAACACACAATCTCTCGAATATGGGGTCCAGAAAGAAATTTTATACCTGACGAGATAATTCTTCGGACTGTTAATTCAGTAATTTGATGAGCAGAGATTTCATCTAATCCTGTCTCTTTTATAATACTTTCCTCAATCTTTAAGGGATCAAATGGGACTACATCACCTTCAGTCCTGAATACTCTTGGTAACAGTGTTTGTAAAAAATTACTTCTTATTTTATTTTTTGTTGTTTTATGTTCTGGTAACAAAACCATAGTAATATTTCACTCTATACAATTCTAATATTCTTACATCTAAATAAGGTTCGATATAGAATAACTGTTAATTAATTTTGTCGGAATGAAGAACCGATTTAATTTATTAATTGAACAGTTCTTATCGTTAATATTTTACCTTTTCTGATATAAAAATTTATTTATCTTTCCAATTTAAACTTATTTTATTAATTTAAATCATCAAATTATAGTGTTTGATTACCTATTTCATATACATAATCAATCACTAGCATAATTTTTTGTTAGATATAACCTTCTTTCAAAGAATAACATTAAATATATAAAAATGTCGGCGATACTGATTTTATGATTTATTCCCAATTATGTAAATTTAAAATTAGAGATTCTTATATTAATTAAAGTAAACTTTTAGAAATAATAATTTTTTAAAATGAATAGAAATTTCAAAAATAAAAATCAAATTAAGCCAATTAAAATGCTCAAGGGAATTTATAGAAGAACTCTATTATTTAACAGTGATTTAATGTTATGTCATTTCATTCTTAAAAAAAATTCAGAAATACCAATACATTCACATAAAGAACATCAAGTTGGTTATATAATAAAGGGAAAAATTCAATTTTATACAGAAGATGGAGAATTTATAGCTCAAGAAGGCGACAGTTATATATTCCAATCAAATGAAAAACATGGAGCTAAAATTTTAGAAGAAGCTGAGATAATTGATGTGTTTAATCCATCAAGAGAAGATTACAAATAAAATGGTTGATTAATCAAAAATTAAGGATAATTTTACCATCGATAAATAGCTATCGCGAAGATAGCCATCATAGAAATTAAGAAAACTCCAAGCAACCAATCAAAATACAATTTCTTTTTTTGACTCCTATTTTCCTTAATTTTTGATGCTAAACCAAAACTTATAGCGGTATTTGTTCCAGTAAATAATATGATCGCATAAGTAGATGCATTTAATTCAATTTCAATAATATCTAGAATAAAATCTAAGAAAACCCAAGCACCCATTAAAAGAATTAGAGCTAGTAGAAAGGCATAACCGGAAAATTGAATTATTTTTTCAAATTTAATATTTTCCTTTGATATTGTTGATTCATAACTCGCTTTTTTCTTTTTAATTTTCGACATGATTTAAATTCCAAATAAATTATATAAATTCAAAATTGTGGATAATTCTTAATTGTTATTTTTTTTAGTTTTTTTTAGTTTTTATGGTCGATTTTTTAATAATAAGATAGCTTTCGCAATATCTCCATCGCAATCATTTAATACCGCTTCAGCTTCCTCTCTTTCAACATTAGCTTGAGTAGCCACTAGCATTATATCATTTTCAGTTATTTTGGGTTTAACCTCTGAATCTTCAATTTGCTCACCCGTTTCTAGAGATTCTGTTTGTTCTATTGAAATTTCATTTGGGTTATATTCATTTGCCTCCCCTATAACTTGATATATTTCCTGTCCCATTTGTTTCATCAAAACTACTTCAGGTTGTTCAATTACAAGACTTTTTTCTGGTCCTTCAATAATTACTCTAGTAGCATTGATTTGATCCATTTCAATTCCTTGCTGTTGCATTCGACGTCGCATCTGTCTTGATCCATAATGCTGACCTTCTCTTTTTGCAACTGGAGTTGGACGTTTTGGTTTGCTATTTTCCTTTTTTTGCATTTCTTTGGGTAATTTTACCACATTTTTCACTGGTTTTTTAATTCTAAGATTATTATATAATAATTAATTGATGTTTATATTTTTGATTTAAAGATACCTTTTCTAACTTTTATTGCCACACCTATGTTAAACACCTTAACATAAGCAACTGGTATCATTAATCTCCCTATACCTAATAATTCATCTTCCTCATTAACTACTATAAGTTCATCTAATGGTCTTAAATTATTATCAATGTCAATCACATGTTTGCAAAATACATTTCTACCTTTTTTAATAAATTCAGATATTTCGCTCATAACTATCACTCGTAAAAAAGGTTTATTAGAGTTTTGTATTATCTTTTTAGCAGCAAATAGACTTAGAGTAAAAAAACCATTTGTAGGTCTAAAAGAGAGTAGTAATTGATCATTATCATAGATATATTTAATTCTATTTGTATTTTTTGAATATTCTATTTTTATATTATTTTCAATGTCAAATAATATATCCGTAATTATAGGATTAAATTGATAATCAGAAATTGCCTTGATCTTTCTTAAGTCTAAAAAGCTAGCAGACATTTTAAATTAGCAATTAGTTTAATTTAAATTCTCGAATAGTGAAATCAATGAATATTTTATAATAATGAGTGGCGTTATTTAGGAATATAATCGTGATTCAAAGTTTTTATCATTAAGTTTGTGCATTACTTTATTTACAGCTTGAATAAAATCATCTTCAATTATTATCTCTGCTTCCTTTCTAATTGCAAACATTCCTGCTTCAGTACAAACTGCTTTTATATCTGCTCCTGTAGCGCCTTCTGCCAATTCAACTAACTTTCTAACATTGACATTTCCTTCAATATTTAGAGTTCTCATGTGAATTTTAAATATTGCGGTTCTTGATTCCTCATCAGGAATAGGAAAATCTATCATACGATCAAACCTTCCGGGTCTTAATAAAGCAGGATCTAATATGTCAATTCTATTAGTAGCACCGATAATTTTAACATCTCCTCTTTGTTCAAATCCATCCAATTCGCTCAAAAGTTGCATTAGAGTTCTTTGAACTTCACGATCTCCAGAAGTTGCAATCTTTAATCTTTGAGACCCAATAGCATCTAATTCATCAATAAATAAAATAGTTGGGGCTTTATCTTTCGCTAAATTAAATATTTCCCTAACTAAACGAGCACCCTCACCAATAAATTTTTGCACTAATTCTGAACCAATGATTCTAATGAAAGTTGCGTTTGTTTCATGGGCAACAGCTTTAGCTACTAATGTTTTTCCTGTTCCTGGGGCGCCATATAGTAATACACCTTTAGGAGGATCAATTCCCACCTTTTTAAATAATTCAGGTTTTAATAGGGGCAACTCCACAGTCTCTCTTACTTCTTGTAATTGTTCTCCTAAACCACCAACATCTTCATAAGAAATATCTGGGACCGAATCGACAACTTCCATGCCTTTTACGAATGGGTCCAATTTTGTTGGTAGAACTTCCATAATAGCAAATGTTCTCTGGTTTAGGGCTACCCTTGTCCCAGGGGTTAATTTCTCATTTTTGACTTTTCTACTCATATTTACTACAAAACTGGGACCTGTAGAACTTTTAACTATAGCTCTTCCCTTATCATCTAAAAAGTCTATGATTGTGGCAGATACTAATGGAGGTTCTCTTAATCTATCAATTTCATTTCTCAAACTATGTAATTCTTGTTCTAATCTTAATCGTTCAGCATCTAATAATTGCTTTTCCGTTTCTAAATTACGAAGTCTCTTTTCTAAATGTCTAGTATATGTAATTAAATATTCTCCATCTTTAGTTTCTTCCTTTTTTTTCTTATCTTTAATTGTGGTCAAAAAGAAATTACCCCTTCTTAACTAGTCTTAATTTTTAAGATAATTTTTTAATTTAATAATAAATTTTCTTTCATTTAAATTTAAGGTAATACTCAAGTATCATTAAAATGTCGATTTCTAAAAAGTTTATAGGTTATATTTTATAACAAATCTTACTTTAAAACCGAAAATTATAAGTGTTCTGAACTTAATGTTATATATATCTTATATCCTTTATAAAAATATCAATTAAGGTCAATCTATGTCAAATAAAAATATGAATGAATTTGATAAACAATGTCCAATATGTGGTGGGATGATCTGGAAGGGTAAAAGAGTTTTGATTGAAGGGGCTAAAATCACGGTTTGCCAGAACTGCGCTAAAGAAGGAAAATTAATTTATGACCCTCCTAAAAAATATAGTCAAAAAAAAGGAGTAAAACCGAAAGCTTCCCCTCCCAGAAAAATATATCGGAAAGAAGACAAATTTGAGAATGTTGAAATATCATCGAATTATGCTCAAATAATTCATAAGGCAAGGATTTCCAGAGGTTTGAACCAAGATCAATTCGCTCAAAAATTAAATGAAAAACCGTCATTATTAAGAAGAATCGAGGCAGGAAAAGTAGAACCTACAATTAAACTTGCAAAAAAAATTGAGAATATGTATAATATTAAAATATTAAAAGAAATAGATGCGGTTGAACCAAGTGCCCAAAGTAGTAAATATATGAAAAAGTCAACGAGCTCAACACTTGGGGATATAGCATTCATTAAAAAGAAGAAATAACTAAAGATTGATTATTTATACATTTCTTTTCACCTTGATTATGGCTGAATTATAAGCTCCTGAAAAGCCTAATTCTTCTGATCTGCTAGAAATAAAGAGATTAGGATTTACACTTTTAGAAAACATCATTGGTACTCCAGAATAAATCAAAGCTATACCAGGGCTAAGATATATAGATTCATCTAATATGTAATTAGCAGTCCCAAGATTATTAAAAACCAATACTTTTTGACCAACATCTAATTTTAGATTTTTAATATCTAGTGGATTTAAGTAAATCCTATCAAAAACATCTAGTAAATTAAAATTTATCTGCCCTAATTGAGAATGGAGAAAATATTTATATGATGGAGTTATTAGCAGAAACTCATCTGATTTTCTTTGCATTTTTTCATTCAATTCATGAACTCCAAAATTAAAAGAAAGATTATCTAATTGAATTTTTCCATTAAGTGTTGGAAACTTGAGGTTATTGAACGGAATGTCGTTTTTTTTGAAAAATATATGGAAGCCGTGATCCTTAATATTCTCCCGTATATTATCAGGAAGAAGTTTCAAAGCATTCTGTACTAATTGAAAATCACTCTCTTGGAATAAATCTGATTTTTGCCATTCCATTTCTAAGGCTAATTTTTGATAAAATTCATAATTAGTTAAACAATTTTCATAAGGACATGTCCCTGCTTGATTAATTGAAAGTCCTGGGATGTAATATGGAGCTATTAAGTCATCTGATTCCACATCAAATTTAGAAGGGATAACAATATTCGCATATTTTGTAGTTTCAGTTAAAAATAATTCTTGGACTACAATAAATAGGTCTTCTCTTAATAAAGATTTTCTTAATTGATTTTGATTCGGTAATGAACTTGCAGGATTAAAATTATAAACAAAAAGCACTTTATAATCATTTGTAGATAATTCCCGTCCTAAGGAAATCAATTCAATTTTTTTAAGAGGTTTATAAGAATCTACTTGAGTAATGTATTTAATCAAAAGATTTATAATGGGTCTATTGAAATCACTCTGCGAATAAATTATACCTGTGCCTGGTTTGCCTATATTACCTAATAGTATTTGGATAAGAGCGATAAATTGGACTATTCTGCCTCCAAAATAATCTTTTTGGATACCATAACCAATATTAAAAATAGTATGATGTTTACATTCGATTATTCTCTGTACTAATTCTTGAACAACATTTAATTTTATTTTTAAGTGATTTAATATCTTAATCTTATCAATTTTATTTAGATCTAATAAAATTTTCTCAAAATTCGCTGTATATGTCATTAAGAAATCCTTATCATGGGCTTCCTCTTCTAAAACTAACTTTAATATGAGTTGGGCTAGTAAATAATCCATCCCAGGAGCAATCGATATGCTTAACTCCGAATCATTAAAAATAGGAGTTCTTCTAGAATCAATTGATATTAATTTTGCACCATTTTTAATGGCTTTTTTAATTAAATAATAGGTATGAATATTCCTATTTACAACATCACTACCCCAATTCACTATTAAAGAAGTTTCAGGATTTATTAATTGAAAAGGATTAGTCGTTGAATAAGTTCCAAATAATTGTGACAGACCTGCACAACCTCCCTCATTACAAATGCCTCCTGTTGTAATTGTTGCTCCTAATTTTCCAAAAAATCTTAATGGAGCAAATCTCGATAAAAGACCACTATTTCCTGCATTAAAAGCAGCTAATACGGATTCACTTCCATAATCCTGAATTACTTCCTTTAACTTTCCTCCAATAATCGATATTGCTTTATTTAGAGGAATTTCATTAAAGCTATTCTCACCCTTATTACCAATACGAATTAGAGCTTCTTTTAATCTGCTTGGATGATAGATTAAATTTTCACGATTCCCTAATTTCTGACAAAAAAAACCGTTAGTATATGGATGGTTTTTTAGAGGTTTTGCATATAAAAATTTTCGTTCATGAGCTTGATCGTCCCATTCTCCAATAAAGACACAAGACCCATAGCAATCTTTTGAACAAGTACCTATTCTTTTAGTCATTTATCTCCTTATATATAATATAATTTCTATATAAAAGAATATAAAATTAATAATATCAAATGATAAATATAAATATCCTTGAATTTAGAATGTGGTTTCTTATTTGGTAGAATCCACAGTTAAGTTAGATTTTTCTAATCTGGCAATTTTTTCCTTTAAGAATTGAATTAATTTATCATTATCTTGTGCTTCTAAAGAACCACCACACTCAGGACATCTAAAATTCATTTCGAAGGCATCCTCAAAGTTATATTTTATTTTGTTATCAACACAATTTTTACATGTGAAAAAATAATTCTCTTGTTCAAATTCTAATCTTTCTCTTAATTTTCCTTCCACTAACTTCTTTTTCTCCATTAAGATTTCCTCAAGCAAATCAAATTCATGCCACCAATAATATATAAACCATCCTGTAGATTTATCACGAATTCGTCTAAATTGAGCAAGTTTTTCACTATATAATTTGTATAATGTTTTCCGTACAGTATTTAATTTTAATATTTCACTATCATCTGGTTCAAAATCAACTTTTCTCCCCTCAGATTCAATTCTTTCCTTAATATTTTCTGTAATATCCTCATCGGTAATATCCTTATTTTCTGAATTTAATAATTCAATACCGATCTCTATCGCAATATCTCCTCCTATGATAAATAATAAGGATCTTAACAAAGGACTTAATTCTTTCACGGTTTTCCACTTATTTTTTTCTATTATTAATGAAATGTATTAATTTTTCTTTAAAAATAAAATTATTTTACACTAGCTTGTATATATTTTAATTTTTTCTTGTTAAACAACGAATGAATATTGCTTTTCTATTATTTCAGAGTCTACTTCGATTGAACGAGATAACCTTCCTTTTCTAATTGCTAAAATCCTTAACATCCTTGAGTCTTTAACATCTTTCGGTAATTCGATATCTGTGATTTTATAGTTATTTAGAAGAACCATTGATTTCCAATTTTTTGGTAAATCAGATGCAAAATCGGGAATTATATTCTCAATTACACTCTTAAGGTTATCATTCGTATTTTCAATATTACCTGTACAGAAACTTATTCTTTTGTTAACATCATCTTCCTCTACTTTTTTTTTGGAAGGTTGCGGGATATTTTTTTTAGTTACCACCTTACAAGATGGATTTAATTCAAATGATATTAAGAAATAACTATTTGCACGTAGAACATCTATTAATTTCAATAAGGTTTCTTTATTAATTTTCTCAATAATTGCAGCTTTATAGTTTTTAGTTTGTCCTTTTGATTGTTTAACATCCCAATTTAAACCATATTCCCTTAAAGTTTTATTTATATCTACTCCTGAAAATAAATTTCCTTTAATATCTAATACTTGTTTGTTATTAGATATAGAATTTACAACAAGCTCAGTTATTAAATCTTCAAATTCATGAGATCCTTTCATTGATATTTTTGAACTACTTAAAGATATTTTAATAGCAGGACCAATAAAATCACCTTTAGAATATCGATAGAAATGGCGATGTATATTCATGTTATTTTTTGTGGGATTTTCTAATTTAGGATTTTCAATCAATTCTTTCAAAAAATGCATTTAATATACAACTCTATTTAGCATGTATTTTACTATATTTTAAATTATATTATGTTCTTTTCTTTAAGATTTAAATATTAAATAAGTTAAAATTTTTTCTCTTTAAGATATTGGCAAGATAAATTTTTGCTTAATCAACTTATTTGAAAAACTTTTATTGTGAATTTTGTATATATAATTTAATAAAATTAAAAAAAAATCTTTATTTAATTAAATTATCGCTGAAAAAATTGTGAAATGTCTCATGTTATTAACTTTACTGCAAATAAGTGAATTTGAAGTCCCTTCATTAACTTTATGGATTCTAGCTTGGTTTTTCTTAGTAATTGGAATCATTGCTTTAGTCATATTAGTCATATATACAAAATATGGAAGAGAAGTATCAATAAAACTTTCAGTTATTTCTATTGCAATCGCATCTGTTTTATTGGGTTTTGCATTTCACTTCTTCCTTCTTAATTTTGGTATATAACTTCTTAGAAAATATTCTATTACTAATTTCTCCGATCTACAAATTATATACTCAATATTTAAAAAAGAAGAAAATTAAATTAGCTATAATTAAAAAAAAAAATTTAATTCAAATAAATTGGATTAAGGATAAAAAATGCTATTTCAAGCTGAAGCAACGTTAATGTTTATATTATGGTTAATTCTTGCGACCGTCATCGTCACTCTGATAATTTATATAGCGGTATTGCTTATAGAGAACAAAACAAAAGCCTCTGACAAAAAATTTTTAATAATTCTTTTAGCTTTTATATGTGTTCTAGTAATTCCATTGGTTTTAGGTGCAATTAGTTCTGTATTTGGAATTTTTAATGAAATTCCATGGAGTGATGGTAATTATTTGACGCTTTTAATTCCAATAATCGGTTTTTTAATCATATTGTTACTTACTAAATTTCTATTAGATGTTGCGTGGGATAATGCTTTATGGATATCATTATTGACCTTGTTTTTTCTATTCCTTCTCTATACGCTCATACCCGGACTGGCAAGCTTTCTTGGATTCGTGATATAATAATAAATTTTTTTATTTTTTTTTCTATATATAACTACTCTTTAGATACTATAATATTTCATTTAAAATTAAAAATAAAAACTTAGAAAAAGATTTTATATTTTTTCTTTCAATTTAAGTCGCGGAGCTAAACCTAAAGACATCATTTCTTGTAATAACAACTTAAATGCATATGAGCAGACTACCTTTGAGATTATAGTGCCCTCTCCACATACAGGACAGTATCTTTTATCCCTATTTCTGTCGTAAACTGCTAAAAGTCCACATTTTTCACAAACCAAAATTACGGTTTTATCAGACTCATCTAAAAGTCGTTCTTTCAATAATAGAGCAGACCCATGACCTACTAAGCAATCTCTCTCCATTTCTCCGAATCTTAAACCCCCCTCACGTGCACGGCCTTCAGTAGGTTGTCTGGTTAAAATTTGAACCGGACCTCTTGCTCTTGCATGAAGTTTATCTGCTACTAAATGGTATAATTTTTGGTAATAAATTGGGGCACAATAAATTCCTGCTTCATATTTTTCACCTGTAATTCCATTATACATTACTTCCCTTCCATTGAATTCAAACCCCGCATCAACTAATTGCTCTTGTAATTTAGTTATGTCCTTCCATTCAAAAGCCGTTGCATCACCCAATTTACCCGTACTACATGCGATCTTCCCACTAATACCCTCGAATAATTGACCCAATGTCATTCTTGAAGGCATAGCATGAGGATTAACAATAATATCTGGTATTACTCCCTTTGACGTAAATGGCATATCCTCACCGGGTTGAATAAGTCCTAGTACTCCTTTTTGACCATGACGGGAAGAAAATTTATCTCCTAATTCTGGAATGCGTAAATCTCTTACTTTAATCTTAACAAGTTTATTTCCATCAACAGTTTCAGAAATTATAACGGTATCAACTATTCCTTTTTCATTATGACGCATATTTTTTGAGGTTTCTCTTCTAGTAGGTTGCATTAATTCAAATTCTTCATAAGATTTAATGAATCTTGGGGGAGAAGTACGACCAATTAGCACATCTCCTCCATTAACAGACGTTTCAGGTTCAATTATACCATCCTCTTCAGATAATAATCTATAAGATTCAGCAGATTTGAATCCACGTACTCCCCTCTCCGGAATTTCAAATTTATCCACCTCACCTCCGGGATATTTCCTTTCTTCAGCATCATATGTTCGAAAGAAATGACTTCGGGCTAAACCTCGTTCTATTGATGCTTTATTGATAATAATTGCATCTTCTATGTTATAACCTTCATAACTCATCATAGCTATAATAAAATTTTGCCCTGCAGGACGTTTATTTATCCCAATTATTTCCATTGGACTAGTTATTACTAATGGTTGCTGAGGATAATGTAAAGTATGACCTCTTGTGTCAAGTCTTAAATGCATATTTGCAGCAAATAACCCTAATGCTTGCTTTACCATTCCTGCTTCGTAAGTATTTCTAGGAGATTGATTGTGTTCAGGAAATGGAATAATTGAAGCACATATCCCTAAGATCGCAGCTGGAGAAATCTCCAAATGAGTATGTTCCTCTGTAATATCTTCTTCAAACATTGCGATATATGCATTTTCCTCTTCCTCCGCATCTAAGTATTCAATCACCCCTTTATGAATCAAATCTGACCAAATATATTTACTTTGAATAACTTTTTCAATATCATCTTTAGAAATAAGCGTTTTTTTATTTTTAATTACAAATAATGGTCTGGTAGCCCTTCCCGCATCACAATTTATTTGAATTTCTTTCGAATCATGATAATAGCCAATGTTAACATGCTGTCCGATTTCGCCTTTTCTTCTTTTTTCTCTTAATTGTCGAATGAATGGATTATATTTTTGATGGATACCTACTAATTTTCCATTCAGAAAAACTTTTACCTTATCTCCTCTAACGTTTTTAACTTCATTTATAGGTATTACACCTAAATCTACTAAGATATTTTCTATAATTCTTTCATCTGCCCCTACAGATATTATCGATGCGAGTCCAAGGTTTTTAACTAACCCACAATTTGGGCCTTCTGGAGTTTCAGCGGGACATATCTTACCCCATTGAGTTGGATGTAGATCTCGCGCTTCAAAGTGAGGTTGACTTCTACTCAAAGGAGATATTACTCTTCTGAGATGACTTAAGGTTCCAACATGATTTGTTCTATTTAATAATTGACTAACTCCTGCTTTTCCACCAACCCAATTTCCCGTTGCTAACGCATGTCTGATTCTTTCAGTTATAACATCTGCTCTTACAGCGGTTTTAATATTTGGTGCTCTTCCTCTGACTGCGGTTCTTTCTAATTGATATTTTATATCTTTTACAAGATTTAAAAATGCTACTCTAAATAACGATGTAAATAATTCTCCTGCTAATTTTAACCTCTTATTAGCATAATGATCTTTATCATCCGGCTCTCTAAGCCCTAAAGCTAACTCCATAACTTTTTGAGCCATTTGTCCTAAATAATATGCTTTCTTTATTCTATCTTCTTCAGTGTTTCCAATATGAGGTAATAAATATCGATCTAATACTTGAAGAGCTCTTCTGATACGATAGTCTTTTGTTTGCCCTATGGCAACACGCTTTCCAATATAATCTTGCGCATTTTGTTCTGATTTTTCAGGATCTTTTAAAACTTGAATCTCAGAAGCCACATCTATTACTGGTATTAATTCTTTTTGAATTTCCTCATTTTCTGAAATTGCTTCAAAAATCTCCCTGTCAGAATGGAGTCCTAACGCACGCATTAGTATAGCTAATGGGATTTTACCAGGGACCGATGGAAAGGAGACTCTTAAATTACCATCCTTTTTCCTTTCGATTGTAACTGGTGCTCTGAATCCACTTCGAGTTGAAAATACTTTTGCTTGATGGGTTGCACTTGAACTTCTACTAGCTTCTTCAGCCAAAATTCTGTTAGGGGCGAGATCTTCTTGAGTGACCAATACACGCTCCGTCCCATTTATTATAAAATATCCACCGGGGTCAAGAGGATCTTCTCCCCTATTAATTAAATCTTGCTCAGTAAGAGATTCTAACGGACAACGGCAGCTTTTTAACATAATCGGAATCTTTCCGATATAAATTTCTAATGTTTCTTCTGCCTCTTCCCTTTGGGTACGTTCATCAATGGTTATTGGCGTCATTTCTAAGGTAATATCTGCTGCGTAACTTAATTCTCTAATTCGAGCCTCAATTGGGGTAATTTCCATAGTAGCGCCATCTGCTTCTCTTACTTTAGGTACACCAACTTTTATTTTCCCAAATTTAATTTTAAATCCTGGAATATCTGGGATAACTTCACCGGATTCATCAACAATATCTTGCATTTCATATTTGATAAAATTATTATATGAATCAAGATGTTGTCGAACTAAGCCTTTTTCATCGAACAGACTTTTCAGAACTACCCATTTATCGCTATTTGATAATTTTTCAGAAATCAATTTTGTTTAAACCTATAATCAATATTTTTTAAGTTAATAATCTTTAAACTTTTTCTTTTTTAACATATCGGTAATAATCTACTGATTTTACCGTAGTATGAGAATCTCGAACAATTTTAACAATATCTCCCTCTTTCGCTCCAATAGCTATGGCAACAGGATCTTTTTCAAACATTTGAGGCAAATCATTGATTGTAATTTTAAAATGATCTAGCAATTTCTGTGATTGCTCTTTTGTTAGAAGATAATGCTTAGGAACTAATTCATGGAGCAAAACGTCGATCTTTCTTTTTTTAGTCAAAAAAATCATCTATTCTCACAAATTATTATTAATTAAGTGTTGTATTTCTAAAAAATTTTACTATTTTTTCAAGAGTTCTCACGATATCTTAAATTATTTGTAAAAATTTAATCTTGTATATATTTAAAGACCCAATATCCACTTCTCTTACATATGATTTCAATATGTTCTTTAGTAAAAGTTTCTATTAAGTAGTTATAAATATATTCCGAACCCATTTTCTTTCTAATAACGAACTGAAATGTGCAATTCTTCCTTAAATAAATAGGAATTTCTTCAAAAAGCTTTATAAATGCTTTTCTACCTAATCTTAAAGGAGGGTTCATATAAATACCTTCAAATTTTATCTCTTTGTTTTTAAATGGTTCAAAATAATTACCATAGAGAACATGCATTTTATTTTTTAAAGATGATAAATTAATCTGAATATTTTGCTTCGCACACCAAAGTGCTCTCCTATTTATATCTGTCAAATAAACTGAACTTTCAGGAGATTCATGTGCTAATATAATACCTATGGCACCATAACCACATCCTAAATCAAGTAGTATACCAGGGTTTTTAGGTAATATCATATTCTCAATTAAAACCATTGTTCCTAAATCTAATTTCTTGAAAGAGAATATACCCGTTATAGTTTTAAAGATGTATAAATGTTTCCTTAAACTAACAGATACCGTATGAAATTTTACGTTAGAATTTGAAAATTCATTAAAATAGTGTTCATCTTTTTGATTCATATTTTTCTATTATCCTACTTTATCTTTACTTTTTGTTTCAGTCCATCTTGGATATGTCCCTCTTTCCATGAACACTTTATTCGTACTTACCATAATACCTGATTTAGCTTTATAAATCTTCATTGCATGCATTTTTGCTATACCAAACCCTACAAGTTCCTTCTTAAGAGTCATTAAAGCAACCTTCGAAGCAATATCTATTCTCGCATCAACTAAACAAACTCCTGCAGCAGCTAAGTCTGCACCGTGGCAGATAGCATCTACAGCAGTATCTCTAAGATATATTTTAGGGATATGAGCAACCATCGTTTCCATAGGGTATATTATTTTTCTTAGATATGATTCATCATCCTCTTCAATATATATCCTAAACGCATCTTTAACATTTTGAAGAGTGACTAGACTATCATCTTCCCTAAATTTTCCAACCCTTGTTCTTCTCAATTCCAGCATATGTGCTCCTGAGCATAAAGCTTCACCAATATCAAAACATAATTTTCTTATATATGTTCCTGCTTCACAACCTACACAAAATAAAATACGATTATTCTCCACTTCAAGAAGTTTATTATAATAGATCTCGCGAATTCTTAATTTTCTCACTACAGATGATTTTAAAGGTGGTGTTTGATATATTTCTCCCGTAAAAAGTTGAAATACTTTTTCTAATTTTTTTATATTTTCGGGATTATGTAGATACATAATTCCAATATATTCTTTACCAGCTGTTAGTAATGCTGATAGTACTCTTGTTGCCTTTCCTAAAGCACATGGTAAAACCCCAGTTACCTTCGGATCTAATGTACCTCCATGTCCCGCTAAAGGAATCTGTAAAATTTTTCTAATCCATGAAACAACTTCATGACTAGTTGGCCCTCTGGGTTTATCGAGATTTATAACACCATATTGTAATAAAGAATCAATACTTCTTTTTTCCGGCTCTAATCCATAATTTGGGTCAGTATTATCTTGTGATTTTACTAATAATTGTTCTGGTTCATCAGATGGTAATTTATCTGTAGTTTTTTCCATTTTGATACGCAAAATTAGATGATTTAACTAAAAACATAAAATTTAGCATTATAGTATTTACTAAAATATAATTTTTTTACTTTCAAAGGATTAAGAAATCATTAAAAATAAACGGGCCATGTGGGAATTGAACCCACGACCATCCTGCTTGCGTTGATAAGCAAGTTTCAGGTTAAAAGCCTGCCGCGCTACCTGCCTGCGCTAATGGCCCAAATGATCATTCAGAGAGGTTATAACTTTTGCTCTTTAGTTAACTTGATCAATAGAATTGATAATAAATAATTTAACTTAAAGTTTATCTCTAATATTATGAACTTGAAATCCTCAATTTATATAAAAATTTATTTTAATTTCTTATGATTAAATTAAAGATTTATGACTTCTTTGAATTCAATATTTCGATAAAAGCCTTGGTCAAGAAATAAGAAAATGATTAATTCTTTTAGTGTATCAATTCAGTCAATTATTTATCCAATAATTTAAGAAAGTTATTGGTAAACTCTTTAATTTGTTCCCAGTCTCGAAAATCATGCATTTTTCCTTCAGGATTCTCAATCCCTTCCTCCTTTTTCATAATACCGATAACAATCTTTCTTGTCATGCCAGTAATAGCAGACCCTTCTGTTAAATCATAAGCCCCTCCGAAAGCATCGATTAAAGCAGGCTTTAAACCCACTTTCCCTAGTTTTGACGTAATATAGTTATTTATCGCGTTATTGATATTATCTTTTTTTGAGGCTTCTCCACAGCATACATAAAACCCCAATTTTTCTTGCGTTTCTTTTAGTTCTAATTTTTTTTTGTCAATAAATTTCTTAACTGCTTTTGTCCATTGTTTTATTTTAATACCCGTCCCTAAAATTATACCATCATATTGTTGTAAAGGAGGTATCTGTTTCAGATCAGTTTCTTTTAAATTGTAACTTTCGGTAGCTATTCCCTTTTCTTGGATATTCTTTTCAATTTCATCTGAAATTCCTTTAGTAGTACCATATCTTGTTCCATATAAAATTAAAACCTTACTCATTGTTTTTCATCTCTTCTTTTATAATTTGATAATACTCTTTATATCATAAATTTTTAGTGATATTTAAATAAATTGACATGGCAATCAAAAGTATCAACAAAAAAGTAAGTTTAAGTTATTTAAAATGCTCATAACCCTGATTTGTTATTTCGATTCTTTTACCTTCCCTGATTATATAAATCTTCTCTTTAGAAATTACCTTTCCAACCTTAATTAATGATCCACCATGTAAGTTGACCAATTTGATTATTTCTTCATAATTTTCGGGATGAATTGTAAATAAATGAATGAACTCTTCTCCTCCATTAAGAATTAATTTTTCTAAAGAAATATTAAAATCCTGTGAATACTCAATTGCTTCAGAATCTATTAAATCTTCATCAAATTCAATTTCAAAACCGAAACCTTTATTTGATAACATTAAATCTCTTAATGACTTTACTAAACCATCTGATGAATCAATACTTGTACTAGCTAAACCCCTATCCGACAAGAAATATGCTTCAGTTCCTAAGAAACTCGGTTCTAAAACACTTGTTAATGATCGATTATATTTAGGAAAATCTTTTACATCCCCCCCTCGATTGAGAAGGATATCGAACCCTACACTAGTTAATCCAAATTTATTGTTTATTAATAGAATATCTCCTTTTTTAATCCCGTTTCGATGTATGATAGTTTCAGGATTCTTAAACCCAAAAACCGTAGGATTTATAATTACTTCTTTAGATTTATTAAGGTCACCTCCAAGATACTTCAAATTCCATTTTTTTGAATAATCAATTATACCTTTAATCAAATCTTTGAATTGGGATACACTTAAATCCGGAGGTAATCCTAACGAAATAATTATACCTTGAGGTCTTACACCCTTAACAACTAAATCGCTTATATTCATAAGAACTGATTTACGTCCCATTTGAAAATAATTCATTTCAATGGGCGCATCAGTAGTGGAAATAAACATATCAGTATTTAGAATTAATATTTTATTGGATTCGGGCATCTCAAAAAAAAAAGCATCATCCTTAATCAACTTCTCTCCTGCTTCCTTTAAAACTAAATCTTCAATTATACTAATTAATTGAATCTCTCCTAGATTGTGAATATTATTTTCAGAAGTCATTGGGAAAATTTTATAATTTTTTAATATTTATAATAATTAAATCAACTTATTGCCTCTGTGGCTTAGTGGTATGGTACTTTTAGACGCCAAAAGCGATTGATTCGTAATTATTGTTAAAGCAATAACGAGTTATCAATCGGTCGTGGGTTCAATACGTTCAGGGATTTACCCAGAATGCGAAAATCCCACCAGGGGCTCTATTTATATATCCTCAGTAATAACATATTTTTTAACTATTAATAATGCAAGCATTTTGAAGGCATCATCAATATTTTCACCGGTTTTTGCTGATGTCTCTACATAAGACAATCCCAATTTCTCTGCCAATTCATTACCCTCAGTTGTTTTAACTTCGCGATTATCTTTCAAATCAATTTTATTTCCAACTAAAATAAGAGAGATATTTGATGAAGCTTCATTAATTTCGTTATACCAATTTTCAATATTTTCATAAGATTTACGATTAGTTACATCATACACTAAGATCCCCGCTTCAGCATTCGCTAAATATGATTTTCTGACTCGTTTAAACTGACTCTGGCCTGCTAAATCCCAGATCACAAATCGAACCGTGCTCTCTAACTCTTTAAAAGTACATTCTTTTTTCATGATCGATGTACCGATAGTTGATTTATAATCTTTTGCAAAAGTATTTTCGACAAACCTATGAACGAGGCTTGTCTTTCCAACAGCACCATCTCCTCCCAAGATTAGTTTAAAAGCATATTCTCCCGATTTGATTTTTATTTTTTGTAATTTTTCTATTTTTCTTTCAATATTTGCAACATTATTAGTAGAAATAAGCTTTGGGATAACTGGACTAACGGTTCTACCATCAAAAATCCTCGCAATTTTCTCAGCTGTCAAATAAGCATATGGAAAAACAGGATCCACTCCTGCAATTGCTGTTAAAACAGTAACAAAAACAGCATCAGGACCAGCTTCACAAAATATGAACCGATATTCTTCTGTATCGAATGTGCCCGTTCCAAAAGAACCCGAACTAAATTCTTTTGTGATTCTAGTTAATACAGGTTCTACAAGAGCGCTAACACCTCCAATAATTTCTTCATCTACCGTTTTTTCTGGAGAACTAACTAGTGCATCTATGACTAGGCCTTCCCGGTTTACTACAAGAGCGGCAACTAAATTATCACCTATACTCTGCTTATACCATTGAAGTAAAGCTTGTAACTTTTTTGTGTCAACAGACAAGAATCCACAACTACCTGTTAATATTTTATATTGAAATAATACCTATATTAATGAATTAATACTGTCATAATAAAAATATTTTTAGATCAAAAAGGCATAAATTATCTAACGAAAAAGATTTACAAAAATCCCGTCAACCTTATCTAATACGATCTTTGTAATGTGAGAATCGAGACCGCAAAATTTATGCTTCACATTCGATTCGACGATAAGAAGGAGAAAATATTCATTTTACGAACCGTATGCAATTATTGTATCTAAAGTTATAATTCACTTTATATTATAATAAGAGGAGACATGATATAGAATCATAGGGTTATCAGAGTTGGTATTTTATGTTAATTACTTATTCTCTAGAGCTCAATTCCCTATTAATGGAAATGCAGGAGGAGGGATTCGAACCCTCGTACTCCTATGAGACTAGAACCTCAGTCTAGCGCCGTTGGTTGTAATTTTACTTTGACCAGGCTTGGCGACTCCTGCAAATTATAGATTATTGTAAAAAAAAGATATCTATAATTAATATTTTAGTTTAAGGTATTAAGGAACTTAAATTTTAAAAATCTTTTTTGTTGGGGATTTCTTGAGTTTTTAAACAATTCATAACTAACTAAAAATTATCAGTAAACTTCATACTTCTGTTTGAAGTACAGTTAACAACTCTATAAATGGGTTCAATTCTTAATTGAAGTGAATTATATATATTTTTTGTAAGTAATACATACAAAATTCAAATAAAAAAAAAACCAAAATTAGATAAGTTTACAAAATCATGCAATATGTGATGAAAAATATTTTGGAATCTGAACTGGTTGATGATTCTGCAACAATAAACCACGTAAAAAATCTCGCTTTTAACCGTACTGCCACCACCGAAGGAGAGAGCCTAGCTGTTAAATATATTGATAACGTATTAAACCAAGGAAATATTAAAACCAAAACAGAATATTTTGAATGGACGGGGCCTAAAAGGATTTTAATGAGAATTACCTACGTTATACTATTTAGTTATCTAATTCTTTATCGGTTAATTATATTAGTTGCTGCCTATTTTGCGATAAAATATATGTCTGCATCAATGCGAAAAATGTCTCTTATTCAAAAAGAACAATCAAAAAACATTTATGCAAAGATAAAAGCGAAAAATAAGGAGAAAATGAGACCACTTATTATTTTTAGCGCCCATTATGACTCCTTTTCTGCAAATGTTCCTTATAGGATACAGAATGTTTTGTTTTTTGTCTTTAGAACAATAATATTACCCTATTTTGTAGTTATGATTTCATTATCTTTATTAATAATCGCTGATTTCTTTTCTGATCAGATTTCTGATACCCTTTTAATAAATTTAGTTTATATCACTACATTAATCGAATTTGTAATTATTTTGTTTATATTCCTACTGATATATGATAAAAAAAATTCATGTGGTTCTATTGATAATGCGAGTGGGGTATCGATTTTGTTAGAACTTGCAAAAATTGTTAATAAAACACCTTTAGAAAATTATGATGTGATATTCTTATGGGTTGGAGCTGAAGAATGGGGCATGATTGGTTCAAAGCGATTCTGCGAAAAGCATATAGAGGACTTGTCCAGAACATATGATTTAGAAAAGTCATATGCAATCAACATTGATATGGTTGGTTCCTACATTGGGCTTTTAAATAAAGTTGGTATTAGACAAAAATCTATTAATACAGATTTAAATAAAAATTTTAATATTTGTGCTAAAAATCTAGGTGTACCTTTAGTAAACTACAACAAGATAATAAGACCAAAAAGTGATTATCTTACTTTTCGATCATTAGCTAAAAAAACCCATACAAAATTACAAGTAGCATGTTTTCATTCAGAAAAAGATTCTAAATATATTCATTCGTCAAAAGATAAACCAGAAAGATGTTCATCAAGAAATTTAAATGCATGCTTAGAAATATGCTATAATACGATTATGTTGTTAGATTCAAAAAAAAGTAGCTTAGAAAAAATCTGATAACTTTTGTTGTTTTACTTTAGGATTATTTGTTAAACTCTCAACATATTCCTGAGTAAGTTCCATACGCTGAATTGTATACGAATCCAAATTGAATGTTTTACATAAATTAATCGCCCGTGGTATATATTTTTCTATACCTCCTCTATTAACTGTTAAAATAATATTACCTCCGCACTTTGGACAATTTCCTGCATTTGAAATCGGGGGTCTTTTATATTTTTGATTGCAATTCACACATCTAAATTCTTGTACTGCAAATTTCCTCAGATTCCCAAGTATATCAGGATTAAAGTGTGTAGATAAAATTTTTTCAGCCACATTCCTCTCATCAACAGCTTTAATAATTTTTGCTAAATGTAATTGAGCATCAATTTTATCGTCCATATTTTCATAAGTTTTATAAGAACTTGTAGTGGGACCATTATTGATATCTGAAGTAGGTATATTGTATCCAATATTTTCATATTTATTTCCTTTTTTAAGATGATTTTTTACTAAATCCATAGAATCTTCAATTTCTGAGGGATTACAATATTTTTGTGTTGCTTCAAAGAATTCTATAGGGTATTTATAGAGTGTATCTATATTATGAGCTTCTACATCTATTTCATTTGGATCTAATTTTGTTGAAATAACTAAAGTTGCATCCATCCGCCCACCAATTTTACTTGGTAGATAATATCTTGAGAAGTTTAATAAAGGATCTAAAAGCATCATAATTCCATCTTCATCCCCATCACAATTTCTACGCTTTGCAGCATGCCAAAAGGGGTGAGCATAAATAGATCTTGCGGGAGAAAACCCTATGATTCTGCCAATTATTCCCGCACTTGTATGAGGAGCTAAACCAACTGTTAAATGACCTATTAAATCCTCTTTTTCCGAAATATTATAAAATCTCTCCAAATTATATATAAATTCAAGTTCATCGTCAAGAAAATTAGCTACTTTTACGAAATATTCTGCACAATCTTCTGAAAGAAGAATGTCTTGTACTTTTAACTCACATATTTGATTATCATCTTTTAATTCTTTTCCTTTATAATCTGTGTTATAACCTAGTTTCTTTAATACATTAACTTCTGTCTTGATTTCATTCGGTTTAAAATGGGTTAACGGAATATCTGTGGCATCATATCTAATTTCTGCTGTTTTATATACTAATAATTCATTTTTTGCTCTTAAAATTCCTTTTTCAATCGGTTCTGGAATCTTAAATTGATTAGTTAAGCCTATTATTCCCTTGAATTTTTTAGGTAAATTCATTCCCTTCTTTTTTAATACTAAATTAATATGATTTTTCATATTAAATGCAGCTTCTGAAGAAAACTTCAAAAGTTCTCCACATTGCGGGCATATGTCTTCGTTTTTAGGATAATTTTTCTTACAATTCAAACATATTTTTTGTAAGACAGTGTGAGTTCCACATTCAGGACATATATTAAAAATTGAGATATTATTACATTTGGGACATAATTTCCGACACACATCAATTTTGATCTTTTCTAATTCTATAGCTTTTTCAACTAATCTTGAATTTCCAACTTTATCACTTAAAGGAAATAAAGTGTGAATACCTTTCATGCTTTTTCTTTCGGATTTCTCTGGTCTTCCCATTCTGGTCCCCATGAAATAGGGATATTTGCTTTTTATGATTATTGAAGAGTAATTGTAAAAATATGTAAAAGGATCAGTAAAATTATCCAAGTGTACTTTATCACCATTTTGAAGGTTAAAAATTCGAATTAAGGTATAATTAATATTTTTATTGAATAATATTTTTCCATTAATGATTCGATGAGGAATAAATGCTTTCTCGAGTAATAATTTAATTTCATCATCAATATCCAGAATAATCTTTCCTTGAGATGAATTGAAACATGAAATTAATGCACCCCTCAACTTTTCTAATTCTTGAAATTCGAAATTATCCCAAAAAAAAGTATATTTCGGATGTAGGGGAATATTGAATTTTGTAGATAAATCAATTGCTTGCTTTGCGTTAGGAATATTTATGAAAGGTTCTTCAATAAAACCTCCTACTTCAGAATCTAAATTCTTTTGATTTTTAGTCGTTTTTTCTAAATCCAAAGCCCACCATTCTTCCACATAACCAGAGGGAATTAATTTATGATTATTTTCAGTAAATTCTCCAAATCCAAACAAGATATCACCTAAGAAAAGGATTTCTTTTATCTCTGGGAAATACTTCTTTGCTAATTTTCTAGTTTTTACTTTTTCAACATTTCCATTCTTCAATTTTACTAAGGGAGGCTCAATTGAATCTACAGGGCATATACTTGTGCTTTTGCCGGGTCTCTCAATCCTTAATTGGGTCCCAATTGCTATGAAATCATCTAAAATAGCCATAGTAGCTGGATGTATTCCTGCAGCTGCTAGACCTGTGTTTCTAGATCTTCCATAACGAATACGATGACCACCAATTTTAGATGGATGACTAAAAACAGGTCTGCCGGCAATTATATCTGATATATATTTGAAATTTGGTGTAATTTTTTGATTTTGGGTTTTTTTTGGTTCCTTTTTTTTTTCAATTTCTTGCTCTGTTTGTGCAATTTTTTTTAAATCCGCTAACCAATCCCAACCATCTAACTTCATAGTTTTAGTAATTTTAAGAAGCTTTGGAGATTTAGATATAATTCCATCATTGAGAACTAAGCATGCTCCTCCCCGAATTTTATTGGTTTCTATTCTTGGTAAATTTCTAAAAGCTGATACTTCTTCATCTTCAGTAGAATCACCATTGATTTCAACAGGAAGATTTTCAACAGCAAATCTAATTTCAGCATTTGATGAAGGATATTGTAGATGGACCCTTCTATCATACATTTTAACTTCCTCGACATATCTACCAATCTCGGCTTCTGTTGCCTCGTATTTAGGAAGGTTTGACTTTTTTCGTACATAATCAGCTATTAATACACATAAGGCAGCTGTAGTCCCTCCTGCAGCTCTTATTGGACCTGCAAAATATAAAGATAAATATCTTCTATTTTGTTGATCTTTTCTTATTAATATTTTAGAAATACCTTCTAACGGAGCACTTACTACTCCCATCGTTTTAATAGCTAAACCTACTCTTATTGCTCTTTCGACGCGATCATCTAATGATTTAATTTGTCCAATCTTTTGGTCTAAAATATCAGTTACTACTTGAAATACAATCTCATCATCACTTTTTCCCTCTCTCTTTAAATCACGTATAATTTGAGCAACACCCTCAGGACCTACTAATTTTTCAACTCTCCCTGCCAGATCTTTTGCTTGAGGAGACTCGACAAACCTTTCTGGATCTATACCTTTTTTCCGCGCGATTTCCGCAATGGCATAACATTGATCAACGCGGTCATGGATTTCTTTGAAATACTGCTCCATTTCTCTACTTAATTCAACCATTTTTGAACAAACCCTTGCTATAAGAACTTTTAAATTAAACCAAGTACTAAAGTTATATTATTCATTTTTTTTCAAGCAAATTAAAGTAATTTATTAATAGGCTAATTCTCTACTTTTATTTCAATAATGAGAGTTCACTAATTTTTCATTATAATCAGTTATTTTTATTAGTCTATTTGTATAAAAAGAAAATATGTTTTTTCTTTAATAATAAATAATTTAATAGTGAAGTATATTTAATATCATAATTCTAAAACAAATGATTAACCTTGAATGACGATAAACTTAACCAGAAACAAATCATTTTAAAAAAATTGGTAAATTCTGGAATAAATATTACCCCTTTTGTTTTAGAAATGATTTTAAATATGGAAAATCCTCATCAGAATTTAGAATTAATCATTAAAGAGACTAGTTTTATACCTCAGTTTCAAAGCCATTTAACCCCTGATATTCTGAAGAAACTTTCTAATCAAGAAATCGTTAAAACAATGGAAAGAAATATTATACATTCTGATATACTCATGAAAAACGAGCCTGATTTGGAAGTAAAAGAAAAAAATAAATGTCAACAAACTAATAAAGAGGAACCCTCCATTTTGTTTAAATCAGTAAAAGCAAGTGCAAAGCCATTACCCACTTCAAAATTACCTCAAACTAGTTCAATAAATGAAAAAGTATCCCCTAAAGCCATGAATTCTGTCCGTACTTATGAAACTACTAAGTCAAATTCTTTATTTCGACCAATAGCTAAAGATTATGATTTCGATTATAAAATATTAAAAGATCCTACTGGTAAGTTATATACCAATGGAGATTATAACGATTTTTATAATTTAACATTAGATAAATTTACAAAATTAAATAAATTAATGAGAAAAAGATCTGATGTGCTTTCAGCAACAAATATTAACAATATACTTAGGCTTTCCAGTAGCTCTGAGGTATCTACTATAGGTCTAGTGAAAAATTTTCGCCAAACTAAAAATGAAAATTATTTTTTTGAAATTGAAGACTTAACAGGTTCTATTAATGTTTTAATTCGCAAAGACAGCGAAAATCAAGAAAATAATAAACTTTTTAATCACATTGTATATGATCAGATGATGTATGTTCAAGGAACTTATAATCCCGGAGATAACCGAAATAGCGGGATAATATTTGCAGATTATATCACAAAAATTGACATTCCTACTGATTATCAACCAAATACAGCGAATCTTCCTCTATCTATAGCTTTAATCTCTGATACTCATATCGGAAGTAAAGAGTTTGAAGAAAAATTATTTAAGAAGTTTATTGCTTTTTTAAATGGAAAAGCGGGTAATGCAAACTATAGAGAACGGGCAAGTAAAATAAAATATCTTGTAATAAATGGAGATTTAATTGATGGGATTGGGGTATATCCAAATCAAGAAAATGATCTTGATATAACTGACATTTATAAACAATATGATAAAGCTACCGAATTTATCGCTCAAATTCCCGAACATATAAAGGTATTCTATACTGCAGGAAATCATGAACCTGTCAGAAATGCAATTCCTCGTCCTGCAGTTCCCAAGAAATATTGTGAAGCATTATTTGATCTTGGAGTTGTTTGCTTAGGCAACCCCTCTTATATTCAAACCCATGAAGTAAATACTTTGATATATCATGGTGAGAGTATTCATGATATGATCATGTTGATTCATGAATTTAATATTAATAAACCTACTGAAGTAATGAAAGAGTTTCTCATATCCAGACATTTAGCACCAATCTTTGGAGAAAAAACTCAAATTGCACCATTAGATAAAGATTGGTTGGTTATAGATAAGATACCAGATATTTTTCATACAGGACACATTCATATTAATGGTTTTGATCGATATCGGCATGTCTCATTAATCAATTCTGGATGCTTTCAAGCTCAAACAGACTTTATGAAGAGTTTTGGAATCACACCTACTCCTGGAATTGTACCAATAATAGAATTAGATAGCCTGACTTTTTTCCCATTAGATATACAAAAATTATATAATTAAATTATTAAAAAAAGTATAGGACGATTTCAATGAAATTAACTATTCCTCGAGACAATCCTGATGAAATGTTATTGTATATTTGGAAGATAATTGATCTACCCTACATATCTTATGATGATCTATTATATAAAATTATTTTCGAGTTTTTTATCTATCTACCAAAAGAAGCAATTTCATTTCTAAATAACGCTCTAAAAAGTGGATTATTAATCGAAGATGAAAATTCAAATTTTAGACTATCAGATAAATTATATCGAAAATTCAAAATATGGCAAAAAGGACGACAGTTGGAAATTGAGGAGAATATGAAATCTCAAAAAAAACGAAATAATGTTATAAAAGAAATTGAAATGAATAATGGAAATAAATTCAATAGCTTCCTGAAGAAACTAATTGATAATGGAGCATTAAATAGAGCAGTTTCTGTTTCCGACGATGCAATCAATATTATAACACATGATAAGAATGCGGGGATAATTGAAGCTAAAATTAAAGGATCCAAAGAAAAGAATTATATAGTTAAAATAAGTATAAAAGAAAAATACATAAGACATAATTGTCATGATTTTGAAACAAGACGAGCTAAAACTAAAACATTTTGTAAGCATTTAATTAAATTATTTCTGCTTCTAAAAAAAGAAGACGAGAATTTAGCTATTTATTTTCTTGAAAAGATTATAAACCAAATTAATGAATGGGAATTCTCTTCTTAAAGCAATCTTTTGAAAACATTATTCTTTACTCTTACTTTATCTGTTTGTAATAATGTTGGCTTAAAATTAAGGAGATTAGCCATTTTAATTTTAGGAATTTGATTTAATACACGTTCCACTAAATTAATATCTATATCTAAGTTAATAATTTTTGTTCTGCCGTAGTGTCCCAAGGATTTAGTTATGGCTGAAATTAATCCCGCTAATGCTAACTCATTGATATAATCACTGATCCTTCTTTTAGTTAGCTGTTTTACCCCTGGAATCTTGTTTGAAAGATCTGTATGTACTTCATATATGTCACCAGAAGTTATTATATGATCTTTATTATATTTATGTAGAAGGAAGATCGCTGTAATTGTCAATTGAGATTGAAGAGGCATCGATAAAATATATTCAACAATATGATCTTTATCAATATCTTTTTGAGCTTTCTGGACATGAGCTTCTGAAATAGTTTTATTATGTTTTCTCGCTGCTATTTCTCCCGCTTTACGTAAAAGCTGTAAGGCTTTTCGAGCATCCCCATGTTCTTTAGCAGCTAATCCTGCGCACAATTTTATGACACCATCTTCAATTACGCCATCAGGAAATGCTATATTTGCCCGTTGTCTAAGAATATCCGTTAATTGGTTTGCATTATAGGGATGAAATACAATAGGTTCTTCTTCGCCTAAACTTGAAGTGACTCTGGAATCTAAATAATCTATGAATTTCAGTTTATTTGATATTCCTATCAGGCTAGTGCGACAAAAATCTAAATTTTCATTAAGTCGCGTTAAGTCATATAAAATTTCATTTCCTCCCTTTTTTCCTATTAAAATATCTATTTCATCTAATACTAGAAAACATATGCAATCTTTTACTCGAATATCTAACAATCCTAGCAATTTTTTGAAAATGATATCCTTTGGCAATCCTGTGGGAGGTATTTTTTCTTTATTACTAATCGTATTATATATATGAGCTAAAATACGATAAGGTGTTGATACAACGTTACAATTAATATATATCCACCATGGAGTATTTCCTTTACAATGTTGTGCTAATTTTTGACTTATATATCTAACTGTAGCAGTTTTTCCAGTACCCGTCATTCCATAACATAATAAATTTGGGGGTACGTCTCCTTTTAATGCACATGCTGTGATTGCTGCAATTTTTTCTATTTCATAATCTCTATGTGGTAATTCATTTGGTATAAATGATGGTTCAAGAGCTTCGCGTTTCTTGAAAATTGTTGGTCCCTTTAAATAATCTTTATAAAATCTATCAATGTTAAAAGAAAGATCGTTATCCTTGTTAGAGTTAGTCAACACTCAATGTCACCATACGTTTTTTTCCATGCGAACAACTAATATTTCGAATGCAAACTTACTATATAAGATTAATTATTAATCTCAAAATTATTGATTAGATGTTAAATTATTAATATAAATTAAAAATATAATTAACTACAACCACATCAATATTTGATAATATTAATGTCGGAGTTTTAAAAGATTTTTATTTGCCGAGCAATATTATTAATACTCTATTATATTCTCTTTTCTATAACAACATTTAATTTTCATTAAGTATTAGAATATCTAATTTGAGACTAAATTGATTGAATGAAAAATGGATTCAATAAGTAATCAAGACTATAAAAAGCAACGAAATACAAAAATAGCAAAGTATTTAGCTCTGTCCTTTACTTGTTTACTGTTGTTAAATTTCATAATCATTTCATTACTTTATTCTTGGGCTGACTGGATTGCTCTATTGATTTTTAGTTTATTTTTTATCGTTCCGGCATACATTTCAAATGCAGGTATGGTAATCGTTGGTAAAGGAAAACCTGTTGATGGAGGTAAGTATTGGAAGGATGGAAGAAGAATATTAGGAGACCATAAAACTTGGAATGGATTAATCAAAGGCCCTCTCTTTATTGGAATTCCAATTTCATTCGGTATATTTTTATTATTTTTGGTTTTATGGGATATTATTAGAGTTATTCCAGATATCGGAATTCCTCTTGGAATATACAAGCTTTATAACAACATCTTCTATTATCAATATTATTTTATAGGCGGAACTTTTCCTATTGGGTTTTTAATTATATTAATAAGAATTATTCTATGCTCCTATGGAGCTGGGATCGGTGATTTAATAGGTTCTTTTCTAAAGAGAAGGGTTAATATCGCAAGTGGGGCCCCCTTTTGGGTTATAGACCAACTAGATTTTGCGGGATTTGCTATTGTATTTGCTTCAATACCTAGCTTTTTTTTCCCAAATCTCTATTTGGCTCCAGATATTTTTATGGTTATTTTTCTTCTCATATTAACTCCTTCAGTAAGCATCATTGCAAATACGGTTGCTTATGTAGTAGGATTAAAAGATGTTCCTTGGTAATTATAGATCGTTATTAATAGATATACATTTTATTGTTATTGGCTTACCATCATTCTGAAATAGAATATATTTATTGAAAAGGTCATTTACTGTTTTGATGTAATCGCCATTCCGTCCAATCGCGATCCCTCTTTCCTTAAATGAAAGAAAATTTATCGAAATTTCTCGTTTTCCAGAATAAAAATTCCATTCAATTTTAATATCGTGGATATATAGATCTGGAAATAAACTGTATAATAAATTAATAAGAGTATTTTCTGCTCGAATTATTAGTGCTTTTTTAATTAATTCTTTCCTAATTGTCTTTATATGATCTTTTGCCTTGAAATAATCCTCGTTATTTACAAAGAAAAAAACAAAATTATCAATAGTGATGATATTTTGAGGATAAACCCCCGTTTTTTGAAGGAAATATTCATATAGCTTTATTTCAAAATTAGTAAATTTAATTACAACTCTTAAAATCTGATAAAATATTAAATCATCTAGAATTGTATAAAGCATACAATAGATTTCTTTTCACTTAAAAATATAAAGTCCTAAGAAAAATAATTTTGAGCAATAAATTTAAAATAAAAAAATACATCTAAATGAAAAATATTTTTAAGAATAAATTAAATAAAATGAGAGAAGCAGGATACAAATTTATCGACCATACTGCTGATGTTAAAGTAAGAGGTTGGGGCAGAACAATAGAAGAAGCATTTTCTCAAGTAGCATTAAGTCTTATGGCTACAATTTCTCCCAGTTTAGAAAAAATCGACCATAAAATTGAAAGAGAAATTAATATTAAATCTGAAGATAAATACGCACTATGTATAGATTTTTTGACTGAATTTCTATATATTTTTGATGTTGATGAATTAGTATTTAGCAATATAGAAGTTCAATCAATTATTATGAAGAAAGGGTATTTTCAGTTAAAAGCGCTTGCCAAAGGAGAGAAATTTAATAAAAATGTTCATGAAATAGGAATTGAAGTCAAAGCTATAACTTATTCATTTATGAATATTGAGGAAAAAAAAGAAAAAGTCACTATTGATATTGTCTTTGACATATAGTTAAATATTTTCGCTTAGCCTTTGACAACTCCCACAGGGACTAATCTTACCACTTTTTCAATAATATTTAAATCATGACTAACTTGAACAACTTGATCTATATCTTTATAAGCTCCCGGAGCTTCTTCTGCTATAACTTTCATTGAAGCGGCTTTTACTAATATACCTTTATTCCCCAAATCTTCTTTAATTTTAGATCCCCAATATTGTTTGGTTGCTTTAGATCTTGACATTAACCTCCCCGAACCATGTGCAGTAGAACCAAATGTAAGATCCATTGCCTTTGGTTTTCCTACACACAAATATGATGCTGATCCCATAGTTCCAGGTATTAATACTGGTTGTCCAATACTTTTATAATCTTGAGGTATATCAGAATGTCCAGGAGGAAACGCTCTAGTTGCACCTTTTCTATGAATATTTAAGAGCATTTTTTTGCCATTAACTTCATGTTCTTCAATTTTTAATATATTATGACAAACGCCATATATTAGATGAAAATCCATATCATCAGTATTTTTGTTATATTGTTCCTGAAATGATTCTCTTAACCAATGAGTTATTAATTGGCGATTACAAAAACCAAAATTTGCTGCACATGCCATTTGGCTTAAATAATCTTTTGCTTCCTTGGTGTTTGCTGGTACGCAAGCCAATTCCCTATCAGGAACTTGAATATTATATTTTTTCATCGCTTTTTCAACATTTCTAAGTGAATCTGAACATACTTGATGACCTAAAGCTCGACTGCCCGTATGAACCATTACTGTAATTTGATCCTTTTTTATAATTCCTAATTTTTTAGCAATGGCTCTATCATATATTTCATCTACTCTTTGGATTTCAAGGAAATGATTTCCACTACCTAAAGATCCAAGTTGCTTAATAGCTCTTTGCTTTGCTTTTTCTGATATTAATTCTGAATTAGCATCTTTTAGAAAACCATTTTCCTCGCAATGATGTAGATCTTGTTCCAATGCATAACCCTGTTTTAGAGCCCAATTTAAACCTGTATCTAGAACCTCATCTAAATCCTTGTAACTTATATTTAATTTTCCTTTTGAACCTAAACCTGAAGGAATATTTTTAAAAATTTTATCAAGTAGAGATGGAAGCTCTTTATTTATATCATTTAAAAACAGATTTGTTCTTAGTAATCTAACTCCGCAATTAATGTCATATCCCACGCCACCAGGAGAGATCATCCCATCATTAGCATCTGTTCCTGCTACACCTCCGATACAAAAACCATATCCTTGATGTGCATCTGAAAGGGCTATAGCATGTTTCTGAATACCTCCTAAGCATGCTACATTGCTAATTTGATCAAGAGTTCTATCTAATTTAATTTTTTCTAAGATATATTCGTTAGCATAGATATGAACTGGAACTTTCATCTGGAACTTCTTTATTGTTCCCTCAACACGAGCCATTAACGTCGAGGGGGGTATTTCATAAATATTTTCTTCTACTTTATTCACATTCATCCTAAACAATTAAGTGTTTTTAATTTCATAAATTTTTTGATTATCTTTCTTATCAGATTTATTTCAAATGGATATTCAGTCCAAAAAAAATTGAGGAGTTTTTATTAATAATTCTAAAAATAATATTATGGCTAAAATTGTATATTGTGATAAGTGCGGAACACTTATGAACCAAAAATCATGTGAAGGAACGTTTGGTATCAAAGCAACTACATTAAAATGCCCTAAATGCCACTATCAATATGAAATTGGCCTTAGATATAACCCGTTCTTAAGGGAATATGTTAAGTATTATAAATTCATCTAAAACCATCTTGTTATTAAAAAGAAAAAATCTATCTCATTTAATCTCTATAAATTTCAATAGTCCTAGATCATCTAAATCATCAATTAAGATTTGAATCTCTCTTTCGGGTTTACCACTTTCCTCTGCTATATCCGAAATAGTATGAAATCCATCTGCCAAGTGGGCGATCTTATACAACTCTTTATCTAAGAATCCTTGTGTTATCACTTGTGCAGGAAGTCTTTTTAACGTCCATTTTGGTTTTTGATTTTGAGCAACTCGTAAATCTTCTTCTGAGAGTATTAGCCCTTTTTTCATTATTTTTTGCTGGGACTTACGAAAATCTTTTTCATAGATTTTCAATATCGGGATTTTTAATTGAATTTCTGCAACTCTTCCCCTTATTAGCATCTCATCAATAATACTTTCAAAATCCTTAAAAAGTCTTACGTCCCCAGACCATCCTTCAATAATATCTCCAAATTTATCCACAAACTTATCTATTATATCACTTAAAACCTTATGGGTGATTTTAGCATCATCATTTTTATCTGCAGCAGCAGTGCATAGAATTCCCTCCTTAAAAACTAGTAATAGATAAAATATTTGCATGTCTATGATTTTAAGTTCTCCACTTCCCTTGGAAAATTCAACACTAAAGTCTTTAAGCGCTGTTAAAAACCCTGAAACTAAATCTTGGTTAAATTCTATGGTTCCATATTTCCTATGAATCAAGCAAATACCTGTATATTGATGGATAAGGTAAAAATTATGTAAAATCTGCTAACACCTCCATGTATATCTTAAAGATCATATAAATCCCTATTGAATAAAAATAAACTTTAGATTAAAAAAAATCTATTATTTTTTTTATAAATAATAAAGTTTTAAATATTTATAATTTCTTTTTTTGAAACGAACTGATTTTTACATGATATTAAATTGAAGAAGAATAATATTGCATCAGTGTTCTTCGATTCTTTCTATAAGTAGGGTCTTTTTTAAAATTCGTTTGATTTTCTCACGTTCATATAATGGTAAGTTTTTTATATCTTTTCCCACCCTCTCAAAATTGTCTAAAGGAACATCATCTATCAAATTAAGAACAATTACTAAACTATTTTTCACCAAGTCTACATCTTTCGTAATTTCTAAAAGAATCATAAGTTTTTTTAGTGTTTTACATAACCAAAACATCTTTTGAGTCTTTGTTTGAGGTTTAGAAAATT
>CAYUTF010000015.1:0-10286 GCA_964447495.1 uncultured archaeon | reverse complement strand
TGAGGTTTAGAAAATTCCCTAAAAATCTTATTATACCACCATTCTTCATAATTATTCTTCATCAATTTTAATATCTATTAAGCTTATTATGATACACCATTTTTTTTAAAAAATTTTAAACCAAAATATTGATCTAAATCTTATACAATTAAATTAAGTAAAGTATTATCAAAAATTTAAATAAGAAAAGAAAATAAGATGAATAATTTAATATTTTACGTAACTGTTCCAAATTTGGAAGAGGGGAAAAAGATTTCTCGAATTTTAGTAGAAAATAAAATTGCAGCATGTGTTAACATAATAAAGGATGTTTATTCTATTTACCGATGGAAGGATAAGATCGAAGAAGCTAGTGAATTTCTTATGATAATAAAAACCTCCGAAATCAAATCAAATCAATTAATCAATATGATCAATGAAATCCATAGCTATGAAACTCCGGAGTGTGTAGGGGTAAAAATCGAGATGGGATCAAAAAATTATCTTGACTGGATTAACAAAGTAATCTAATTTGATGATAAAGAAGTAATAAATATAATGACGTTTGATATATTTCGAGTAGATTGGATTTTAGTGGATTCTATTATAATATTTATATTAATCCTTTTTTTAATTTCAATAAAACTATATAAATTCAAAAATAGATGGAGAAATGATATAAACAATGAATCGCTCAATCAAATCGCCCTAGATCCTAATCAAATTAAGTTTAATGATAATAAAGTTTATATAAAAAGATGGAATTTGACGAGCAGTTCCTTTATTAAGGCAGGTAAGATCCAATTGCCTACAATTTTTATTTATACTTCAAAATCAAATCAAAAATTATCAAATGCAATAATAGAAGGATTAAGTAGTTATGGATTTATTGTGATTCAAATAATATTTAAACGAAAATTGAATTTGATTAAAAAAAATGATTCAAGATTAAATTATGGAAAGTTTAATATAATATCATCAGCTTTTAAATATTTATTTCAAAATGATTATAATTTAAATCAAAAATATTGGCTCATTGATTTTAACTCGTATCTTCTTTTAAAAGATTTAGAAAATAATAATTTAGATCAAGTGGGTTGTGTCTTGATAAACCCCTCTGTAAATACAGAAAATATAGGTATTTTATTAAATTGGCTTAATTCTAATATAAAATTTCAAATTAATATAATTTTTAATGAAAAATATTACTGGCGTCTTAGAAATAGGAAAATTTCAAAATTGGAGAAATCTTTATCAAAATTAACCTCAAAGAATATCAATACCGAAACTTTAGAAAAATCTAATAAATCCTTTAAATATAATGAAACAATACTTTTAGCAAAATTAATTGCTACAGTTCAAAATATTACCAATAAAAACCTATAAATAGTAAAAAATATGTCCAAGGAAAAAATTCAAAGAGATACATATACTTCTGTTGTTTATACTGAAAAAAACTGGTCCTTATTGAATAATAAGAGAAGGCGAGCTTTAGAACTATTAGAGATGTTTATTAATGAACCTTTTATACCTTATATTTATGGAAGCATAGCACGTGGAAATGTACATAAAGATAGTGATATAGATATTGTATTTCTTCAACAAGTTCCGTTGTATAAAATAGAATTTCTATTAAATAGAAATGGATATATAAATTTGTTTAGAGAAATTATTATGGCGACTCCTAACGATTCAATTAAATTATATATCTATTTAAATGAATTAGAATCAATAACCATACCACTAACTAGATTAGATAATAGCTCTTTTGAGTTTTATGATTTTGGTGGAAAAATTAATTATGAACAGTTAAAGCGTGATATTCGAGTCCCTGGAGTTGATAAGCGTCTAGTATTAATTAAACCAAATAAGAGTGGACATACAGAATATTCTATTATAGGAAGAGAACATATTGCTGCAAAGGAGATTAATATAAGCTTAAAAACTGTAAATGAAAGAAAAAGGATCTTGTTAAAACGAGAAAAATTTGGAAGGACAGGTGTATTCTTGAAGAGACAAATTGATATAAATGAATCCCCTCAGGAAGTGCTGAAATTATTAGCAAATACAAATTCAATAATTAGGAAAAAATTATATAGAAAATGACAGATAAAACTATTTTAAAATCAAAAGAGGAAACATATTATCTTAAGAATAAAGGAATACCAAAAGGTTGCAAATATTGTCTTAAGGGCGCTAAAACGGTATTATTCCTAAATGGAATATGTCAAAATCCAAGTCATTGTTATTGGTATTGTCCTATTTCAGAAGAACGAAAAAATAAAAAGTTGACATACGCCAACGAGATACAAATCACTAAAAAAGAGCAATTACTTGATGAAATTAATAAAACTCATGCAAAAGGAATGAGTATTACGGGAGGAGATCCCTTATTTGAACCCAACTTAAATGAAACTCTCTCATATATAAAATATATCAAAGAGAAAAAAGGCAAAAAATTTCATGTTCATCTTTATACAAATGGACTAAACTTTGATGAATCAATTGCACAAAAATTAAAGAAAGCGGGGTTAGATGAAATAAGATTTAATCCTCCCAAAGATAAATGGTATGTCATTGAATTAGCTTTAAATAAAGGCTTCAGTGTCGGAGCGGAGGTTCCTGTAATTCCCTCTCAAGAGTATATCGAACATCTTGAAAAATTTATTTACTATCTTGACAAAATAGGTGCCGATTTTATAAATTTGAATGAATTTGAAATGTGTATTACTAATAGCGATCGCTTAAAAGAAAAAGGTTTTAAATTAAAAAAAGGATCCATCGCATCAGTACAGAATAGTACAGAATTTGCTCTTGAATTATTCAATAAAATAGCTAATAAAGTTTCTCTCAAAATCCATTTTTGTACCATAATAGCAAAAGATTACTGGCAATTAGGAAAACGATACTCCAGAAGAGCTAAATCTATTAAAAAGGCATATGAACAAATAACTGAAGATGGTTTATTATTATTCGCACAAATTGAAGATAACGGTAAGAATTTGGAAGCTTTTTATAAAATTCTTCTCAACGTGATTAAAAAGCCACTAAAAAATATCCAATTTGATAATAATTTAATTAAGTTGCCTATTAAATACATAATCCAAGAATATATGATAAAATTAATACATGAGCATAATCTTAAAGCTTATATCGTTGAGAAAACACCTTTTGATGATGATATATACATGCAAATCACGGAAAAAACTCCGCTAAAGGTTTTTATGGAAGAGAAGGGATTATGCAATGATTAAAAAAGTTTTTATAGAAGATTTAAAAGAAATTTATAAAATAGAAAAAAGTACATTTAAATTTGATTCCTTTTCAAAGGAGTTTTTAAAAAATTTAATTTATTCTAACTGTTTATTCTTAAAATTGATCGAACCCAATAATGAAAAAATTATAAAAGGTTATGTAATCCTTATTAAAGATGAAGAGTATAGGTTCAATCTAATTAACTTTTGTATAAGAAAAAAAGATCAAGGTAAAGGTTATGGTTCAATTCTATTGGAAAGAGCACTAGAAATAGTTAAACAATATACTGAAATTAATAATGTGATATTAAATGTAAAAATAACTAATTTTAAAGCATTAAACTTGTATAAAAAATTTGGATTTGAAATAGTAGAGAGAATAGAAGATTATTATAAACAAAATGAAAGCGCTTACTTAATGGAATTAAAAATCTAACCTTTTTCCATAAACTAAAACTTATAAATAATTATTATTATAATATCTGTGTAAAAATTTTTTATTGTATCTTTTAAAAAAAAATAATAATTAGGTAATGATGAATAATGGCTCCAATCGATAAAGAATTGCAGAATGAGATTAAAAAGGGTGTCTCTCTCCAGAAGGTTGATGAACAAGAATTAAAGAAGCGCGAAGAAGAAAAAAAGAAACGAATGGAGGAGTTAAATAAAATTAAGGAAGCTTTAGGAGAGCAATGAAAAAAATTGCTTAGTATTTTTATCTTTTTTTTATTACTTTTATTTAAGTTGTAAACTTCTAATTCACCATTAAATTAATCAATTTTGTATATTACTACTAGTTTAATTAATAATAAAATAGAATTTGTGCCAAAATTATGAAAATCATGGAATTTGACAAAAAAAATGAAGAATTAGTATTAAAAACAGAAAGTTTAAATGATTTATGGGCACTCTTTAATGTCATTACTAAAGACGATGAAGTTTCCGCTCAAACCCACCGAAGAATAGTATTAAAAGAAGGAAGTAAAGGAGAAAGAAAGCCTATGAGATTAAAGATAAAGGTTGAATCACTATCATTCCATGAGTTTTCAAACAGATTAAGAATTAAAGGCACAATAATTGAAGGTCCTGAAGATTATGTCAGCTTTGGAAGCTATCATACTTTAAATATCAAAATAGATCAAATATTATCAATTAAGAAAGAAAAATGGTTAAAAAGTGAACTAAAACGCATCAAAGAGTTGTCAATATTTGAAAAAAATTTTCTAATGTTGATAATTGCTATAGAAACAGGGTTAGCAACAATAGTCTTAGTATCAAATTTTAGTAATACTAGAATAGCAACGATTAAGACAACAATACCAGGAAAAAGATATGAGCAAAAGTACCGTAATGAAGCATATGAGGAATTTTTCAGTGGAATCACAAAAATAGTAGAAGAAAACATTAAATCAACTAAAATTGATCTAATAGTTATATGTGGACCTGGAAACACTCGTGAACATTTTTCTAAAGTCATTAAAGAAAAACTAAAGGATATTAGTTTACCTCCTATTGAAAATATTCATGCCAGTTCTGGTACTGAAAGTGCAATAATTGAAACTTTAAAATCAGATAAATTGACTAAACTACAAAATAATGTGAAAATCATACAAGAAGTCGCTAAAATTGAAGAAATATTTAAACTTTTCAGCACAAAACCCGATTTAATTGCGATAGGGATAAAGGAAATCTCTAGAGCAGCAGAAAGGGGTGCAGTTAAAGAATTATTTTGTGCTGATACTCTAATTAGAGGTGTTTCTACAGAAAAAAAACTTCAAATCGAAGACATACTAAATCTTGTCGAACAATCTGGGGGAAAAATAAACATATTAAGTAGTGAACATCTCACAGGACAGCAAATTGTTGATTTAGGCTCTTTAGTAGCGATATTAAGATATAAGATTTAATATATTAATATTCAAATAATATAATAATTAACATGAAAGACTCGGTAGTTTACGTAGATTATAATTCGAATATTCCCTTAATGGGAATCGACTTCTTTGGAGTAATTGATCGAGGAACAAATATTATTGAAGTAAAACCTCTTACTCTATGTAATCTTAAATGTAAATATTGCTTTGTCAGTGCAGGAGATTATGTAACTAATTTTGTGGTAAATCATTCCTATTTGATAGAAAAAATAAAAGAAATAATTTCCATCAAGGGAAAATATAAAATTGAGATTCATATAGCGCCATATGGTGAAATACTATTATATCGAGAATTTTTTGATTTAATATCTGAATTATGGAAGATTGAGGGAATAGAAACAATTTCAGTTCAAAGCAATGGTTTGTTACTTGACAGAGAAGTCATAGAAAAGTTGAAAAAAGCTAAGCTTAGCAGAATAAACATTAGTTTAAATACATTAGATAAGAATATGGCGAGTTATCTATGCTCGTGTAATAATTATGATATCAATAAACTTTTAAATAATATTAATATTCTCTTAGAGTCAAATATCGATGTTTTAATTGCACCAGTCTGGTTTCCGGGTGAAAATGATACTGATATTGAGGATATTATTAAATATGTTATAGAATTAAGAAGTAAGGGATATAATGAAAAGCAGCTCCAATTAGGAATTCAGAAATATTTAATTTATAAAACAGGCCGCAAATTAAAGAAAATACGTCCAAAATCATGGAAATATTTTTATCTGCAATTAACTAAGCTTGAAAAAAAATATAGAATCAAATTAAAACTGGGACCACACGATTTTAATATACATAAAAGAAAAAGCATATCTAATTTGCTTCTAAAGAAAAATGATGTTATTGATGTAATTGTTGTTTGCAGAGGACGCTGGGAAAAAGAATGTATTGGGATGATAAATCGAAATTTTGGAATTAAGATATTACTGAAAAATCCTTTTAAATTTTCACCTACTCTATTAGGAAAAAAAATATCTGTTAAAGTTATAAAAGCAAACTATAAGGATAATATTATCACTGCTTCTTTCCCAACAAATTAATAATATACAAAAACCTAAAAAATTATAATTATGAGTTTCCATTAAAATATTATCTAAGTTTTATTAATAAAAATTAAATCTGATGAAAATGTGTCCAATTATTACCCATGAGGATGAACTTGAATTAGCAAGCACAGAGAAAGAGTTAGTAAATCATATAAGCAAGTTAGCTAAGGCTCAAAATACTCTTATCAATGCACAAAAGAAATATGCAGAAGCTCTTACAAAAGTTAATTTAGAAAGAGAGATGCTGAATCGAACTTATAGAGATGTCTTAAAGCAAATGCAAACATTAGTTAGAGAAAAGCGTTCTAATATTAAAGATGAGGAAGTTAATTTATTTCAGGATATTGTTCATAAAAATGATGAGTTTATAGAAGGCAATAATAAATATATTGATGCAATTAAAAATCTTACCGTTAAAAAAGAATACTTTATCCAAAAAAAAAATGAATTAGCTAATGCTTTGAATGACGTTGCTGGGAAAAGAGGTGCACTTATTAAAAAAGCCTTAAATGTTGAGAAAGCAAAAAATAAGTTGATTGAAGGAGAAAAATTAAAAATTTTGGATTCAGAGCTAAATGATTATCAAAGAGATTTCGATAGAGCAAGAGATGTCCTAATTAAAAAAATCCATCAATTTATTGAAGTTAGGGATGAAGTTAATGAATTATGGATTCAATTAAAAAATTCTGTCTTTAAATCAAGCTAGAGGCTAATTTTGATTTTCTTTATATTTTTTTTATATCTTTAATCATTAGGGAGGAACTTAAATTTATTAAATATATCAAATATATAATTAATAGAAAAATTATTAGCATTAATTCTTAATAATCAAAAATAGAGAGAATAATATGGCAGAAGAATTCGCAAATTTTATGCAAGAGACAAGAAAAGCACCTCTTGAGGAAAAACTTAATGCATTTGGAGATATTGTTGAAAAAATGATGTTTATGATTTTAAAAATTCCTGATTTAGTCGAACAATCAATAGCGGCGATAAATCAAAAAATATCAACAATAGAAACAAGGATTAATACAATAAATAATGAAGTTAATAATATTAAAAAAGGAAGTGGTTTATCAACACCTATAATTGCAACGCCTACAACTCCTATAAGCGCCCCCCCGCCTCCTACTGGACCACCAGGAGGACCGCCAGGAGGACCACCACCGCCACCAGGTGGGCCGCCTGGAGCACCAGGAGCCTTACGCCCCGCAAGTCCTGTTAGTTTGAGAGGTGCGATTATGAGTGAATTAAAGCAATTATTCAATAAAAGAAAGCCTCAAGGATAAATAGAATTAATTTTTTAATTTGAGGTTGTTTATCTTTCTAATTTTATTTCACTTTATTTTGATCTAATTAATTCATAATTGTTTTTGATCAATATTATAATTAAAAAAAGATATAATTATTTAGGGACTTGTGTGATATTTAGAGGTTATATTCAACATTGTATCGTAAGACTAATAGTATCTCATCAGATTTAAAGTTAAAAGTATCTCATGACATTCGAAGACGAATATTAGAAATAACTTCCCTAATCAGAGTGATGAATAACTACTATTATAAAAAAAATTGGATTAATTCTATATATAATGGTATTGACCCAATAAAATATAACTTTTTAGATAAGAACGATTCCTTCAAATTTCCAGATAATATTCTCTTATTTGAATATTGGATGAATCTGGGTTTTGATGCGTTATATCCCCGCGTTGCATTACATTATGTTTTTCCAGGATTATTAAAAAGTGAGAAAACTAGGAACTTATTCCAATTTACTTTCTCAACTTCTAGAGGTTTTGGATTTCCCATCTATTTTGGTCCAGAATTTTATGGTTATATATTAAAATATGGAAAAGTTTTAGAACCAATTTTTAAATGGAGCCATACTGTTTGTCATAGAGCGAATCAAGCAATATATATAGTTGGAAATCGATTTAATATTAAAAGGCATCATCCCGGAGAATTCGAATCCGCAATAATCTCAGAATATAAAAACGGGATTTTTAAAGGGATAGATACACTTTTGCATGGTTATTTTACAATTGGTCCGAAAACATTGGGCATTTATTCCTCATTAGATAAGGCACTACAAAACCTTGCGTTCTCTTACTCTGTGGGAGATCATGCAATTAATGTAGAACCTAAAATCCCAAATAAAATTAAATTAATCCCATTGATTGACCATCATACAATTAAAGAAAAATATGAAGTGGATTTTTATTCATATACCATTCAGTTATTTTCATTTCTAAAATTATTAATTAAAAAAATTAGGCACTATAAACAGCAGAGAAAAATATATATTAACAAACTAAAATGGTTTGATAAAATCAAACTTAGAATTGATCAATCAAAAAATTTTTCACTCCCGAGTTTAAAAATTTCTAAAAGATTTATGGAAATAGAAAGATATAACCAATATATACATCTAATGGAAAAATTAATGAAATTAATTTGGAATACTCCCCTTTTCACTCACACTATTCACTCTTTAACTGAACTTGAGACTGAATATTTAGATTTAAAAAAATATAATCCACTTAATGAGATCACTCAAGATTCAATTGAATCTGTTTTCCTATTATATATTAAGTATAAGGAAGGAAGAAATGAATTTACTTTCGAAGAATATGAAGTCATCCAAAAAATTAAATATTTAAGAGATATGATGGGGAAAATGTGGTTAACCTTTAAAGAAGAACATTTTAAGTATGCACTAAACGAGTTAAAAGAATTAAGCACTCTCTCTTTGAATGATAAAAACTATAAGCATGAAACTATCAAATATGTGGATAAACTCATCCCTATTTTTTCAGTTTATGAAATTTTTAACAGACCTTTATCAGAAACGATTTATCCAGAATCTATACCACAAAAAAGAAGAATAAGGGTCTATATAGCTAGATTCTTAACATCACGATATAATTTTTTCGGAGTTAATTTGATGAGACATTTTAATAATTTAGCTTTTAATAACTGGTCTTATTTAATTAGGAAGAAGAAAATTAATCTTAATCAATTTTTTGAATTAATCCTTAAATTACCTATATGGAAATATATTCCTCTAAATATTAAAAAAAGTATTATACAAAACCTTCAGAAGGAGATAAAATAATTAAAATCTCAGAACTCTAAAAATCCAGGATCGTCAAAAATATCATCGATTTTCTTTTCTTTCTTAATGTCACTTCCATCTACTTCCGAAAATAGAGATTCTTCATCAGTTTTAATTCCTTTTTCCAGTTCAAGAGTATCGAGTTGTAGCAAAGCATCTTTTTCAAGTTTTTTATATTTCTCCGCCTTTAATTTCCATTTTTCCACTTCTTCCATATCCACACTTTCTTCACTTTCTAATTCTTCTGCGGCTTTAAATCTGCAAATGTCAGATATAATGGCATATGATAAAGCTAACTCACCCCATTCACTATCTTTCTTTAACTTTTCTATACGTCTTTCTAATCTTTGTAGTTCCTGATCCGCATAATAAATGTCAATGAAATCACCAAAGGCATCAACTGGTTCGGAAATTGAATTAACTATCACTTCTTTAGTTAAGCCACAGTGTCCACATTTGACTGTAGCTATAGCACTTTTTCTAATGTTCTCAACCTTTACACTCTTCTCTCCGCAATTAGGACATGTAAAGATTTTAGGGACTTTCTTAACTCTTTTATATGTAGGCTGTTTTCTCTTTCTTCTTCCCATTAGGAATCACTTTTACTTTCTTAAGTAATTAATATATAGAGATCAAAACTAAAAAATTTTAGCTTTTTCGTTGTTACATTCAAGGAAATGGAAAAATTTTTTAGCAATGTTTAATTAGATTAAATACTCTTTTTGATTAGATTAAAGAATTGAAAATTAACAGAACAAGTGAATTTTAGGTATGGAGCATAATAAATTGTCCATTGAAAATGATTTAAACCTAATTGATAAGGTTCTTGATGATAATGATATGAGATATATCTTATTATTTCTCTATATCATTCGAAATGATTTATTTAAAGATTTCAATGATAAACATATTATTGAATCATATGAGAGAGTTTTGATATTAGATGATATTT
>CAYUTF010000014.1:0-57966 GCA_964447495.1 uncultured archaeon | reverse complement strand
GATTTAAGGTTTTATCTTGACCATTGAGGTACAAATCCAACTCGGTTTCTATTTGTACTATTTGAATTGCAAGTGTGATCGATTGAGGTTCGTATCCCCCTTTTCTCGCGTAAATAGTTAGAAAATTCGCTCCAAAGTTTAAATCAGTCGTGTCCAGCAAGACTGTATAATTACCATAGCTCTCTCCAAGGATTTTAGACACGCCGGAGCCGTTCACATCGACGGTAGCCCCACCTATAAACAGTGTTGAAATTAATTCTTTATAAGAAACGGTAAGATTAATGATTAGATTAGTATAGGTGGTTATTGCAGGATTTAAGGTTTTATCTTGACCATTGAGGTACAAATCCAACTCGGTTTCTATTTGTACTATTTGAATTGCAAGTGTGATCGATTGAGGTTCGTATCCCCCTTTTCTCGCGTAAATAGTTAAAAAGTTAATCCCAAAGTTTAGATCAGTCGTGTCCAGCAAGACCGTATAATTACCATAGCTCTCTACAAGGATTTTAGACACGCCGGAGCCGTTCACATCGACGGTAGCCTCACCTATAAACTGTGTTGTAATTGAATCCTTATAGGAAACAGTAAGATTGATTATTTGATTAGTATAGGTAGTTATTGCCGGATTGGACGTATAGTCTATTCCATCTAAAAAAATTTTATATTCAGTCTCCCTTTCGTAAACATTTATAGTAAGAATTACAGTTGTAGAGGTATAATTTACCTTTTCAGCTATTATGCTAATAAAAGATGTCCCAACTCCTAAATATATTGAGTTTAAAGTAAGATTATAATATGTAGGATTTTCCTCGAAAATCTTTCCAATTTCAGTACTCTTATTTAGGGAAACTATGGCTCCCTTAATAAAGGCTCCTGAAGATTCAAGATCGTTATATGTAATCTTAAAGTTTAACAATTTTCCAGATTTTATGTTATAAGTTTTGTTAGCTGTGCAGTCTATATTGTTAATCAAAATGCTCTCAATATAAGTTTCTCTTGGAACTATTTCAACGGATATTATCATTGTCTGCTCCTCACATCCAGTTTTGTCGAATTTAATTTTGAGATTATATGCTTTATTTATCTGATAAAGGGAACTATTAAACGTGATATTATACAATCCATTGCTTGACATTGAAGATTTCGCTCCGTTCCATTCAATTGTTAAATCTGCATTTTCAATACCAATTCCATTTGATTTATAGGTGTAATTAAGATGGATGGTAAAATTTTTATTCCAAGCAATCTCTAGACTTGGATATTCCTCTGCTGTAAGGACAGTGGATTTAATGACATAAACTGTAATATTTACACCTTTATTAAGATAAAATGAATGATTGGCATAAATTGTTACAGTATTATTTCCAGCATTGGCTTTACTAGCATTAAATTCGTACAAGTAAAAACCTGGACTTATTCTATCTAATGTTTCGATTGTTCCAGTAAAATCTGTATATACTGATGCATAATCTATTGCTTCATTATCTACTAAATCGTTAAATGAGACTTTTATATTAATGATGCTATCCTCAGCTACATTATCGATGAAAAAGACGCCTTGTTCAGGATATAGCAAAGAATCATGGATTACAGCAAACTTTTTATAAATAATCCCTGTTTCATTTGTTCCAAAAGATGAATAGGAATTATTCCATGTAATAATTGCCTCATACTCTCCTGCTTTATAATTTGGTCCATCATCAGGTATTTTGATAGGATCAAAATACACCATACCATTACTATCAATAAATTTTATTTGCTTTTGTATTGACCAAATTGTACCATTTGGGAACCTTATTTGAAGCTGAGCTTTTGTTTGTTGGATATATCCAGAAATTAATTGAGAATTATCGATCTTTCCAGTAATGTTAATATATTCTCCACTTATAAATTCATTGTTAAGCTCCCAATCGCCTGTTACATTATTATATATATCCATTTCTTTACAGTAATTCGGAGATACTGCAGTTAATTTCCAAAATCCGTTTGTATTGCTTGTTATGGAACTTACTGGAACATTTATAACTTTTTTATTTCCATATTCTGTGATCGAAGCTTGAGAAAGAGAGTCAGGATTTAGCGAGAAGAACAATCCCGTTAAATTATAATCTGAGGGATATTCTATAGTCATATTTGTTTCTTCGTATCCTGCTGGAACCTCCATGTGCGCATATGTTGTCCAATTAGTATTACTATTATTAGATGTTGTAAACGATGATCCTTGATATTCCAAACTTGGATCAACAGTATAATATGTTTCTGGAGTAGATTTTGTTGTGTATAGATTTAAATTGGTAGTAAGTTCGATCATATAACTTATCCACTTTCCGTCATCTTGATATGTATACGGCCAGTTCGAATCACTGCTAAAATTAGCAATTACTGATGATTGAAGGCTTCCATTCCAATTACCGATAATAACTAAGTTGCCTTCACCGTAATTGGCATTATCATTCACATCTTCATCATTTAGTTGCAATTCCAGTTGACTTGGTTTTGCTTTAGATTTCACTATTAACGAAACATTATCAAAAAGGACAGAATAGGAAGATGCATAACCAGAAGCAGTTCCACTAACTCTTTTAAATTCTAAAGTAACATTCATATTTTTAATTCCTTCAGGAAATATTTGTGCATCATTACCATCTAAGTAAATAGGATATGGATTATACCATTGACCATTAGAATTACCAGATGCATCTAACATTGATTGAAGACCATTACCCCATACTATTTTGCCATTTACTAAAATTTGGAGTACCATATGATTATTAAAGTTATCACCATATATTGGACGAACTGCAAAAGATAACCAAGCTTCATCTACATCCCCTCTATCAATATCAAAAACAGATTCCCACCAGCATTTATCCCCAATGTCATAACGACCATTATACCCGGTGTCCTCATTAATCAACAATTCCAAACTACTTTCATAATCAGAATCACCATCATCATTTGAACCATCATAATAATTTCCACTCATAGGATTAGTATATGTTCCTATGTCACTCGTTTTAAATGTCCAACCATCAATATATGCACTATCATTAGAACCTGAAGGAGAACCACTAAAAAAACCCGCATTAAATGTTCCATTAATCCAATTCCGTGTATCATATAAATTTGTTATTGTAGAATTTAATTGATATCCATTCCATCCATATAAACTTACTTGCGCGTGAGTATCATCATGGGAATTGTTATTGAAACTAACATCTAAATTAGTTTTTGTTTGGTTAGCATAATGAGTTACATTCCAGGGAGCACCTATACCCGTGAAGGTATTATCAGAAACTAAATCTTGAATTTCTAAAATGTCATTCTGAAAGGCCTCATTTTTATCATATTTTTGAGCTCCAATTATTAAATTAGCATTTATATCAAGATTTTTTATAGAAGCCATTAAAATGAAGCTAATTAAAAGGCTCGTTAAAACTAAGATTCTTCTTTGTTTAAATCTATTTAGATTATTAATTATCATATATAACACTTGTAGTAAATACAAAATTATAATTAATAATATGAAAATACTACTATAATTTAATCTCTTGCACTTTATTTCATACACTTTTCAAAATTATGAAAATTATATTATAACCATTCCATTAACCTTTAATGAAATAATTTGCGATGGGTTATAGTTTTTAATCGAGATGTCAAATAATATTTTTGAAGAAGAATTAAATAATAATTCTTTTATAATCATTTAAACAAAAAAAAAATTTCATCATGATAGAAGCAATATTGACCTTTGAATTTGTTTTGGTCCAAAAACCAACGGGAGAGGTGAAACCTGATTTCAAACCAATTGTATTTACGTTTGAAAACAAAGATTTCTCCGATAATAACCTTTCGGAGTTAATAAGTACGAGTGATTTATTTTCCATACTCTATCATCATACTACAAGCATTCATGAAATCGTGGGGGGATTTAGTAATTTCTACGAAGGGAGATTAAAAGAAACACCGTATCAAGTCAGTTCATATTTTATGCAAGCAGAGAGTGGAACGCAATACCTAACCTTATTAATTTTCACTCTAGATGAGGATCTCGGCAAATATGAAGATATCATAAAAAATGTAGCAAAGAAAATGTATTACTTATTTGAGACTAACGAGACGACAAAGAAAACCAATCAAATTTCCTTGATAAGTAAGATTCATGATAATATTGAAACTGAATTAAAGTATGCTATTTTTCAGATCAAACGGTTAACCAGTCTCGATAAAATTCAGAAAGCAGCATTAATATTTAATAGTTATGAACGTTTAGAAATTTTAAACATCTTGCGAGAGAGTCCAAGATCAAAAAAAGATGTAAGGGAGAAGCTAGAAAAGATAAGAGAAAACCCAGATATGGATGTATTGCTTGAACCCTTTTTAGAATTGAACCTTATTCGTCGTGATTGGATTAAAGGAAAAAGAGATAAAAGGACAGGGTTGATAGAAAATCAAGGAGAATATTTATTTTTAATAAAAGATATTGAAATATTACGTGTGCCTAATTATGATTTATTAGAGCATTTGAAGCAGACGAAAAGTGAATTGTATCCAAGATATGAGGCTAAAGTAGTTGATTTCTTCTCCAAATATAATCATAAAGCCCAATCCGTTGATGATAAAAAGAAAATTGCTTCCCTATTACTAAATCCCGATATCTATGATCTATTTGCTATGTTAAGAAATAAATTTTATCCTAAAGATAAAATCCCTAACATCTTTTCTGAATTTGCAGATATTGACCTTATTTTGGATGATTTGATCCAACTTAATATTATAACTGAAATTAAGGATCAGAAAGGAAAAGAGTGGTTACTTTTATTAACAGATATCGAGCCTATCATATTCTTTCCAGAATACTTATTAGACAACATAAAAAATGCATATCATAGTGATGATAGTACTAAAAAAATTCCGTTCGAAGTAGCCAAGCTAGCTTTAGACTTACTTGAAATTGCGTACCCCGAGAAAATAAATCTTTAAAAAAATATTTAAAAATTTCCTCTCTAATAACTAAAACTAAGATTTTTAATAGTATTTAATGTAACTGACAGCAATTCGTACACATCTAATATAGAATCATCTTGAATCCTGAAAAATAATAATGAAACTAAGCGATTTTCAGCTTCTTCATCTAACTTAAAACTCTCTATCAATTTAGACCAATATTTCTCATCAGACACCCTAATTCCTACCGATACCACTTTGTTTTTCTTCAAATTATAAATGATATCAGAAAGGATAGTAATCCAGGACTCATCAATACTTGTCTTATTCCTTGCATCGAAAATACATATAACCCCATCAGAATCAGAGACTTTATAGGATTCAAAAATAAAACTTTTCAAAACCAATCCATTGGTATATTCATATTGCTTTTGTTTCTTTTTATCTTTTACATCCGTTGGTTTTCCTAAATTATTAATTTCAGATAAAACTCTTAAAGTCGGGTTCCATAGTTCAGAATTATTTAAAAAAGTGAGCGTTAGATGTTTATTTATGTCTAAAATGGAATTAATCTCATCTAAGATTTTTTCTTCTAATAATGATTGTTCTTTTTCTTCACACCGTAGAATAAAATTATAAGAAATTAGATTAAACGCATCCTGGACGCGATTGCCCGTTTTAGCACTTGTTTCAATATATGATATTTTTGTATGGGAACTATTTTCAATAGATGAGAGATCAGAATAGTCAGATAAATTCGTATTCTCTGCGAGTCCTGTTAATTTCGATAGGTCTGTTGCTAATTGGAGTCCTTCTTCATTTGTAACAGCCCGCTGTTCAGCTAAATCGGTTTTATTTCCAACAATTATTATGGGCAGATCCTTATTATCAATAAAATCTTTCAGTTCGTTATGCCAATATGTCACGTTATTAAAAGAGTCTCTATTTGTTAAATCAAATACGATAAAGGCTGCTTGTGCCCCGTTATAGTATGTTTTTCGATATCTTTTAAAGAATTTTTGAGCACCAATGTCCCATAGCATAATGCTTATCCTATTTCCAAAGGCCTCAAAATCATGCGAAAGAATATTTAATCCAATGGTAGCACGATATTTTTCCAAAAAACTATCCTCTACAAATCTCCTAATAAGTGAGGTTTTTCCCACATTATGATCGCCAATGACAATGAATTTAAATCGGTAGATACCTCCTTGCTCTACTTTAGATTTGTATAAGATATTTTTCATTCTATCTTCAGTACTACATATTCCCCCCGTGAATTTAAAATCGGGGATGGTTATTTCCACCAACTCCACTTCTTTTGCATCAAGAATTTGTGCTGTTTTTTCAGCAAGAAAGTAGGCATAAGGAGCAATATCATCTATTGATCCCATGCTCTTAATTACTAAGCTTAGTGTCGTGGTTTCATTAATTAACACAAAAAGCAATCTATGTTCTTCTGTATCAATACTTGCAGTTCCAAATTTTTTAAAAGAAAACTCATCTCGTACCCTTTCGATAAGAGGGTTGATTACCGCCGTTAAAAATGAGACAATTTCGATATCGATATCCATACGTTTTTCACCCGCGATAATAAATGCATTTTCGTCTGAAACGATTATAGCCTCAACATCTGTATTTTGATTGAGAAAATTATTAAACAGATTTCCAAATATTTGCTTTTTATTTACGGACAGCCTAAAACCACTCCATAGATCAAGATGAACCCTTACATTCTTTCTAAAGGTGATAATTAGTAAAATGATTGCAATCTTAATATTAATAATTTTGTTTTAAAAAATATTAGCGATTCTAGACTTATTTATTGAAACCATAAAATAATTTTATTAACAAGTTCTATTATTGTTTAATTAGAAATAATAACAGTAGATTAGGAATAAAAAATTCATAAATATATTTCCAAAGAGATGAATATTAAAATTGGCATTCTTATTTCAAGGCAAAACTGAAAAAGAAATACGCACCACGTGTAAATTATGTTTATCTGAAGTCAAATTTATCGTTACTCTTGCAGATTATCAAAGTACGGGCAAATTTCCGCTAGTCAAAGAATCAATACATGGAACTCCACCCCATAAATTAATTGTCTATTTAGACAAAAACTTAGAGATCAGCGAATTTACGATTGAGGATATAATAGATAAGGACGTCTCGTATTCTAAAGAGTTGACATATCAGGTATTAAGTGATATTCAATTAAATGAAGATGAGATAAAATTGTATTTTTTAACCACAGGACGAGACGCAATATCATTAGGAGAAATGGCAATACTTATTAATAAGACAAAAGAAGAGTGTAAGATAATTGCGGATAAATTTGTAACAAAAGGATTATATAAGGAAATCATAGGAGCGACGCCTCATTACGCTCCTTTACCGCCTTATGCGGCATTAATTAAACAACTTTCTAATTTTGATGAATATATACGAAACATAAAAGAAGTCGCTCCCGCTCAACTAAATGAGTCTTTCTCCCAACTTGAAGCAAAAACTAAAGGAATTAATGAACTTAATGAGTATACTACTTTTATTAGAAACTTAAAAGAAAAAATTGAAACACAAATGGAAACGCAAAAGGTGGAAGTTGACAATGCAATCAAAATAATTGGACAAATACAAAAAATCAATGCGGTAATATCTAATCTTGAAAATGATACCAAGGTAATTATTGATGAAGAAGTGAAAGATATTGAGAAACAATTTGAAGAAATAAAAGTATTGATTGGAAATAACTTAAAAGAACTACATTTAGGAGTAATCAGTAAAACTGTTCATCAAATTATAGATAGTGTATTAAATGCAAGAATGAAAATTATCGTAGAGGGATTTAACAAAAAATTGATAGCAAAGATTAGAGAGCTTATTAAAGATATCGTCGAAAATGTTAATGAAATTACAGTTACATCAGCAAAAACAGGAGAAACTTTGGAAGATACGTTTTCAACGATTACCAATGAATTTAGCAATAGTGTAACGTATGCTGAAGAAAAGGTTGAAGGCATCTCTAATCAAATTTTAACGTCTTTTGAAGATTTGAGAAATACTTTCTCAACGAGAGTTGTCAATACACTTAATCAAGAATTATTAAAAATTCTTAATCGGTTAGAAATTAGTCAAATAACTACCAATGAATTCTGGGAGCAAGCAAAAAAGAAAAGCTTAATGTCTATGAGAGATATTTGGTTTATACGTTCAACTGAAGGTGCAAAAGCTCATATTAATGAAGAGATCTCAAAAACGAAGATGAGATTGTTGATTGTGGCACCCACTCTTATTGATATTAATGTTCCGCTACTCCAATCCTTGCCTAAACACATAAATATTCGTATTGCTACATATATCGACGCAAATAATCCTGAGCATTTAGATATGCTCCAATTATTAGAAAGTATGCAGAATGTGAGCTATCGAAATCGGGAAGCGCAGGATTTGTGGGGGATTAATCGCGACTATGAGGAGGTTATTTTATGTATCCTCTCGAAAACAACATTTGGAGAACAAGAGGGAATAGAAATAGGAGGTATCGGAAGCATTGTTCAACAACATATCAAGATATTCGTGCCTGTATTAGAAGAAGCATGGGTTGGTGCTCAAAAGGCAATGTCTCCTTTAATTAGAGCGTCTTATATGCAGAAAAATGTGCCAACTTCCAGACCTACAGAATTTTCACAATCTACGAGCCAATTTGAGATTCCTCAAATAAACAAACCAGCCATAAAACCTATTGAAACCTTACAATCACCTCAGAAATATGGTTTAGATAAAGAACTTACTGAACCCAATGTGCAAAGCTATCAAACAACCCCAATACAACCTTCTGAACTAAAAATTAGTCCAACTATACCAAGTATCCCGCAGGTTTCGCCAACTCCATCAGCAGAATCCTTTGAAAGCCTAACAATCAGCCAACAATTAGATTTTTTGAAAAATAACCTTGATAAAAAAACTGGCCAACAATTAGGAGCAATCCTACAGAATATTAAAATAAGAATCCAAAATGAGATTGGCTATGTAAGCCTCTTAAGTCCAATTGAGATCAGTATTGCAGAATTGAATTTAAACCCGGAATTCGTCCCTCTTTTAGTACGGCAGGGAATTATGAGTAAAATTGAATTCTGGAAAAAGAAGCTTAATTTATAATATTCTCAATACCCCTTCTTTATATTAGTAGAGTTTAGATATTTTCCAAACTGTCCTCTATATTGGCCGAAGGACCTCTTTCTTTATTTTATTGATATTTTCAGAGTAAAAGACAAGGATTTCAAAAGAAAGCTTAAATATAGTAACGACATAAATATACTTTGTAATGAAATCACGTGTAAAGGAATTGTTATACAATTAAAATTGAGAATAATCTAAATAGGAGGTATACTATACTGAAAGATTTAACAATCGTTTTGAAAAATAAACCCGGCATTCTTGCGGATTTGGGAGAATTGCTAGGTAAACATAACATCAATATGGAAGCATTATGCGGAATCCCAATGAATAATGAAAGTATTTTACATATAGTGGTTGAAGATGACACTACTACTAAATGGGTCCTGGAACAAGAAGGTTTTGCTGTTAGTGCGATACGTGATGTAATTGTTTTGGATATTGCAGATCTTGCTGGAAAAGCGGGTTCAGGTGGAAAAATGGCCCGTAAGATCGGGAATGCTGGAGTGAATATTGATTTAATCTATATGGCAGAAAATAATCGTATTATCCTTGGTGTTGATAATATAGATAAAGCTCTAACCGCTCTTGGTTTATAATAGAAAATGCTGTAAAAATATCGTAATTTTCAATTTTACTTTTCTTTTCTTTTATTGAAAAGAGAATAATTATCATCTGTTTTTGATAATTAGAAAAATTTATCTAAAGGTACATCTCTCTTCTTTTCCATATCATATTTATAGTTAAATGTTGTTACTCGTTTATTACTTTGCTCAATATAGTTCTCATCTATTTCAAATCCAATATAGTTCCTGTTTAACAATTTAGATGCTATTGCAGTGGTTCCACTTCCCATAAAAGGGTCTAAAATGATATTATTTTGATTACTACTCGCTTCAATTAATCTTTTAATTAGTTTTAGAGGTTTTTGGGTGGGATGAATCCTTTTTTCCTTATAAAAATCAATATCTGTCCACACATTTGTAAATCCCATAATAGGGTTGAAGGTTTGGCTTACTTTTTCATACTCTAAAGAAAACTTAAATAAGTCTTCAAATTGAGACCATCTCTCTTTTGTAGGGAATTGCTCACACACATTCTGACCTGTATAAATACTCCACATTCCGCCACCATTGCTTTTAACCCCTAATTTTTCATTGATTTCCTTGGAATTCCAACCTTTTTGCTTTTGCTTTTCTTTTAAGAATTCCTTTAGCCATTTTTTATTATCTTTAATAATCAATAGCACACTTTCAGTGGTATTTGGGAATATTGTATAATTTTTAGTAGCTCTCCCTGACACTGCTTGCATCCCTTTATCGATGATAATTTGTTGTTTGAATTCCAGCCCATTGGAATCGAGTTTAGGAATAATATGGGCTAATATTCGAAGATAACCGAAGAGATAAAAGCTTCCTCCCATTCGTAATACTCGGGAGATTTCTCTTATCCATTGCACTGACCAATCAAGATAGTCCTCTAAGGTTCTCCAAATATAGTCCCATTTCTGTCCAACTACCTTAAAATAGGGAGGATCTGCAATTACTAAATCAATTGCCTCATTAGGAATATCCTTTAATAACTTGATGCAATCTCCGTTTATTATCTTATTTAAATACTTATTTTGCCAAATCTCGTTCAATGTTGGTCCTAATAATAAAGTTGAATCATTATTTTATACTTATTGATTAAGGTTTAATACATAATAATTATATTATCAGAAATTTAATAATCCGTCAGTAAAAAGCTAAAATTATATACTCTTTTATTGTTTCATGTCTTTTAGAACGTATAATAGTAGATTTCGCGGTATAAATAAATATGGAATATTAATTACATTGTCAAATTTTATGAGCATTGAAAAGAAAAGGTATAAAAATTATTTATGGTGGCTTTCTCATCATCTTTTCAGACAAAAATATTTAGTTTTAGGTGTAATAATTGGAATTGTTCTTGTTACCTATACTAGAACTTTAATCCCACTAATTTTAGGAGATATTATTAATAAAATTCCAATGATTACTGTACTTTCGGAGATTTTGCCTTTAATATTCATCGCATTATCAATCTATTTGTCTAATATTGCGTTAGATTATGGTTCTATGATGGTAGGGCATTTTTTGGGTTTAAAAATAGAAAGAAATATGCGGACGGAATTTTTCGATGTTATGCAATCGAAATCATTGAAATATCATGATAGTGCAAGAACGGGGGACTTACAAGCTCTTGCGACATATGATTTAAGAATCGTAAATACCATGATCTCCCATGGGGCATTTTACATTTATCCGTTTATACAAGTGTTTATCGTGATGATTGTTTTATTCAGCAATCTTGATTTAAGGCTCGCCTTATTCTTTCTACCATTTCTTATATTGTATTGTTATTTTATTTTGTATTATCGAAAGAAGCTCGTTCCGTTTGTGAGAGGACGTATGGAAAAACACTCCAATATAGCAATAACACTTCAAGACAATATAAGTGGTTCTAGAGTAATCAAACTTTTTACTACAGAGAAATTTGAAAGACGAAGATTCCAATCAGTAGTCCAAGCATTTAGAGATAATTGGATTGGAGAAAACGATGTTCAATCAAAATATTATCCTCTATTAATTCTATACCTGGCTATAAGTAATTTGTTCTTAATTAGCTGTTTTTTTGTATATTTTAACACACTTACTATTGGCGGATTAGTAGCTGCTAATTTACTATTGATTACGCTGATCGATCCAACAAATTTAATTTTTTGGGCTACAAATGATATGATGAGTGGTTTTGCAGCTAGCTCGCGTGTATTTAATGCCCTTTCAAAGGGTGAAAGCGAGGATGTTAATTGTTATACCGAGGAATCTCCCAAAAAATTGAAAGGAAAAATTGAATTTAAAGATATATCCTTTTCTTATGAGGACGAGAATAACAAAAGCATGCTTGTTTTTAATAATCTTAATTTTGTTATTGAACCCCTCCAAAAAGTCGCCTTAGTCGGTCCTACAGGGTGCGGGAAGACAACTTTAGCAAAGATAATTTTATCTTTGTATAAACCACAAGATGGATTCGTTTATATTGATGATAGAGACATCAACAATTATCCTCTTGAAACATTAAGAAAACGGATAGGCTACATAGAACAAGATATTTATCTTTTTCCAAGATCTATTAAAGAAAATATCTCATTCGGCAAGCCTGATGCCTCTGATGAAGAAATTAAAAAAGCTGCGAGTTTAGCTCAAGTTGATGATTTTGTTAAAGATTTTCCAAATGGTTATGAGACGATTGTAGGCGAACGCGGAACAAGACTTTCTGGAGGAGAGTGCCAACGTATTGCAATTGCTCGTGCATTGTTGACTGACCCAGATATAATTATTCTTGATGATTCCGTATCTGCTATAGATAGTGAAACAGAAGAAAAAATAGGAAAAGCTATTGAAAATGTTTTAAAGAAAAGAACTACCATAATTATAACTCATCGTCTAAATACGATACGATCTGCTGATAAAATCTTAGTCCTTAGAGAAGGAATGATTGTGGCCCAAGGAAATCACCAAGAATTACTAAAAAGATCGGAAGACTATAGAAGAATATTTGGAAGATTCATTCCATTACCCAATATTAATGTTAAAAACCAATAAGGGAGAGAAATAAAAAGAATGTATAGTAGCATAATGGAAGAAAAACCTAAACGGAAATATTCTGATCGAGAATTATTCAGTAGATATGTTAAAAGACTAGCACCCTTTAAAAAAAATATAACGTTAATTGCATTATTTATTTTTATATCGACAATCGCAGAAATTCTTGGTCCTTTAATAGTGGGATTTACCGTTGATCACATAACCTCTTTTTCAAGTCAATTTATTCTAATAGTATTTTTTGCGGTGAGTTATGTTGTTATTTCCGCTATTCAATGGATCATGTTCTTCTTACGGAGGAAAGAGTACGGTAAGTTTGTTCCTTTCTTTTTAGAATACTTACGCATGGACATTTTTGATAAATTGCAGGAACAAGGTATAGATTTTTTTGATAAGTATCAAAGTGGAGCTTTAAACACAAGAGTATCGAATGATGCCTTGGATTTTGGTGATATTACCTCCTTAATTTCGGAAACCGTAGGGAATTTTCTTATAAGTATATTGACGTTTACAATTTTAATGATATTAAACCTATTCTTAGCCCTAATTACCTTAATTGCCGTGCCAATAGTCTTGCTGTTAATGTTTTCCTTACGGAGATGGGCCAGAGTTGTGAGTAGAGCTTATAGAAAATCGATTGAGAATGTGAACAATGCAATGGTGGAATCAATAGAAGGAATTCATGTTTCTAAAAGTTACGGCCAAGAATCTACCATCTCACATCATTTTAATGAAATTAATAGGGATTATTTTCGCTCAGACTTTAAATTAACTTCTATCACACATTTATGGAGACATCTATTAAACATAATTGCCTCAATTACAATTTTATTAATAATTTATTATGGAGCCCAAATCTTTTTAGAGGGGAATTTAACTACTGGAACCATATTTACCTTTGTTCTTTATCTGCAAAGTTTTTTTAGACCAATTATCGTTCTTGCTACCTTTTTTCCACAACTAAGCACTGGTATGGCGGCATACGAGCGAATCTTAGAAATTCTTGACTCCAAACCAACGATTTTACAAAATAGCGATGCGATTGAAGTAGGAGAACTAAACGGTGAAATTTTATTTCAACATGTAAACTTCAGATACAACGATAACCAGTGGGTTTTTAAAGATTTCAATCTTAAAATTCCTAAAGGAGAGAAATTGGCAATTGTTGGTCATACTGGAGCCGGAAAAACATCATTAGTATCCCTTTTAGCTCGATTTTATGATTTTCAAGAAGGTACTATTAAAATTGATGGAATTGATATTAGAGATATGACTTTAGATTCCTTTAGAAGAAATATCGCTATGGTTCAACAAGATATTTTTTTATTTTCAGGCACTTTAGAAGAAAACATCCGCTACGGAAACCCTGATGCCTCTGAAGAAGAACTGGAAAAAGCAATTAGAACCGTTCATGCTGAAGAGATCATCAAATATTTACCCGAAGGTTTGAATACAAGAGTGGGAGAAAGAGGCAAAGGATTATCCGTAGGGCAAAAGCAGATTATTAGTTTTGCTCGAGCAATCCTAAGTGATCCAAAAATTCTTATTCTTGACGAGGCGACTTCAAGTGTAGATGCTTATACCGAAGCAATAATCCAAGAGGCACTTCAAAAATTAATGGCAAACCGTACATCAATCATAATTGCCCATCGATTATCTACAATTGTAAATGCGGATAGAATCATTGTTTTAGATCATGGAAAAATCTTAGAAGAAGGAACGCATGATTCTCTACTTACCGACGGTGGGAAGTATGCTCACCTGTACAAGCAATATTTTGAGCATCAAAGTATTCATTGATTAGTATCAAATCGATAAGTTTGTTAAATATAGTTTTCATTATTTAAATTTTGCTGGCGAATGTTTGTTTGGAATTAGTTTAATATTAATACTAAAAATTTAAACCATTATCCTTATCTTAGAATTTCTCAAGAACGATATAATAAATAATTTTATTAAAAATGCCTATTTAATCCACATGTATTTTAAAAAGAACTATTATCTCGAATATATAATGAAGGACATAAAATATGTTACAGAATCATCCCGAAAGGTTCCAATCATCGCTGAGACCGAAGTTTTAGTAGTAGGTGGAGGACCTGCAGGGATATCTGCTGCAATTGCTGCGGCAAGAGAAGGAGTAAATACTATGATCATAGAGCGATATGGTTATTGTGGGGGAGTGATCACCCAATGCATGATAGGAACGACTGCATGGTACCGTTATGCTAATACGGTTGATGCAAAAGGGATAGCGTTAGAGTTTGAGCGTCGAGCGAAAGGATTAAATGCAACAATTGATGTTCTTGGGAATGTGAAGAATAAAGATATGGTTAAGACGTTGGAGCAAGAAGGATTGATGGTGAATGGTAAACCTACATTTGAAATTCTAGATACGGAAATGTTTAAATTCTTGATTGATGAGATGCTTGAAGAGGTAGGAGTGAAAGTGTTATTACATTGCACTGTTGTAGATGTAATCATTGAGGAAGATACCATTATCGGCGTAATTACTGAGAGTAAATCCGGAAGGCAAGCAATTATAGCTCAACGTATCATTGATGCCACAGGAGATGCTGATCTCGCCTATTTTGCTGGCGCACCATTTCACAAGAGCCCTAAAGATGAATTAATGGAGGTTACCGTAAATTTTGGATGCAGTGGGGTAAATATTGGAAAATTCTTAATGTATGTCTATTTAAATCCAGGAAAATTAGGAGATTGGGGTGAGACCGCAGATAAGGACGGATTCAGCACCTACTTAGTAGAACCTTTTCTTAAAGCTCAGGAAGCGGGTGAGATTCCTAAAGATAATGACATAAAAATAGAGAGTTACTGGTCGAGTTATACAGATGCGGGAGAAATAACTTCCATGGATGGCATTCATCTCTATAATATCGACCCCACAAATGTGTGGGATCTTACGAGAGCAGAAATTGAAGGGAGGAAACGAGTAATATTAGCGGTAAACGCCTTAAAAAAATATACACCTGGGTTTAAAAAAGCCCGATTACGTAATATCGGTGCCTCCTTAGGGACAAGAGAGTCAAGAAAAATAATCGGAGAGTATAATATTACAGAGTATGATATTCGCAATCAAGCACGTTTTGAAGATTCCATCGGTATTTGCCCCGAATTCATTGATGGCTATGGTATCGCAATCGTACCAACAACAGGAAGATACTTTCATGTTCCTTATGGTATTTGTGTTCCTCAAAATATCGAAAACTTACTCATAGTAGGTAGAGCCGTAGCGGGAGATAAGATTTCACACGCCGCTACACGACAGATGTGCTGTTGCATGGTAACAGGGCAAGGTGCAGGTATAGCTGCCGCCGTTTCTTTAAAAGAAAATACCACTTGTAGAAGGGTTGATTTAGCAAAAGTTCAAGAACATCTAATAGAGCAAGGCGTTCGAATTCATTAAATTTTTATACGAGAAAAATTGAATGAAATGTATTAAAACCTGCTTATCTTATATATTTAAAAAAGATGCAAGATAAATAGACTTATAAAATTCAAATTAGGGTGATAATTTTATAGAAGCATTTGAATGGATGTTTATTATTTCAGCATTTGTATTTTTTGTTTCAATGATGAATGCTCTGATTTTAATGGCTAATAATAAGATGAAGACTGTTAGAATATTTGGTTGGATTCTTATAGCTCTGATGTTTTTCATTATCGCAATTTTGATTAATTTTATAATAGTTGGAAAAGATCTGATGCTAATAATTTACTGTATTTTAATCATAAGTTACTTAATGGCAGAATTCTTACTTGACACGGTTTTCAAATTTGATTTTCGATCGAAAGCGATCACACATGTCCCTTATATTATCTTAGAATATGCCGCGTGCTTTTCCTTCGTGTTTGGTGCTTTAGCAATCAATAGGACTTTGGGATGGATTGTTTCATTCTTTTTTTGGGCTTTTTTGGGTACTTTGATTTATTATCTCGTCATGCAAAGAAAAAATAAAAGAAATGATTAATTTATTTTATGTACTTTTTTTATCTTTTTTTATTTTGAAATTCCAAATTTAAGTAGATATGAAATTTAGCAAAATTTAAATCGGTGATTTTTTATATTTAGCATGGAGAAAGCCACAAAATTAAATTGGTGAGTATTAACATTAGTGTCGATAAAGGAGAAAAAAATGATGATGTAATGTATGCAGAATGGGTTCCCGCGGGAAAATTTGTAAAAAGAGTAATATTATTTGTGTGTATATTAATTATTTCTCTCGGGATTATTATATCTGTTGCTATACCTGAAGAATTAGCGTTTATTGGCCTGATCTTAGTTGGTTTTAGTGCAATTATTTTTCTTATCTATTGGAACTATAGAGGACTTCAAATTACCTTAACTAATCACCAACTTGAAGTAAATTATGGTATCTTTAATCATAAAAGGATTCATTTAACAGAAATTACGAATTGTGAAGTGGATAAAGCACATTTTCGAACATACGGGGGAGTTGGAATTCGATATGGATTTGACGGTTCATGGGCGTATAACACTGATTTTGGGAAAATAGTAAAATTGACTCTTCAAAATGATCGGCCATTTGCATTCTCAACAAAAAATCCTGAGAGGATCTGTAATCTTATCAATGAAAAGCGGAATTTTCAGTTTAATATCAGAAATTAACAAATTATTTTTTAATTTTATTGGTTTTATTGAAGTAGGTATTCCTAAGAGCTTTTAAAAGAAAAATTAAGGCCTAGGTAAATTTTCTTTGTTGAAAGCATGTGGCTTTTAATTACTAGAAAACTATTCGCTTTGTTATTTCCAAAATAGTAAATTATTTATATTCCTACATTATAGTTTTTAATTGATTTTAATAAAACATATAATATGTTTTAACCATTTTTTTATATTTCTAATCTCTATCAATTTAACAAAAGTTGTGGTAAAATTGATGCAATTAATTGATAATGCGAGTGAAAGAATAAAAAGAATAAGAAAAAGACTCCTTGATGATACTCCTATAATCTCTATAGAGCGAGCAGAGCTCTACACAGAGAAATGGAAGGAGACTGAAGATAGAGGGTTATCGCTTGGAGTAAGGGTTGCACTTTCAATGAAACATGTGCTTGAGAATATGACAATCTATATAGATCCTAATGATCGAATCGCAGGAAAATGGACAGAAAATTTTATCGGAATACCTATTGACATAGAGCGCGGAATATGGAACAATGTTTTTGAAGTGGAACTTGATGAAAAAACAATGAAAAAATATATGAAAAAAAGTAATAACAACTACTTATCATATATGATTAATAAAATCGGACCCGATGGTGTTCGCGAATTATTGGAAAAAACCAAAAAAATAGGGGCGCCAATTACGACACTTGGAACGGATACACTTGATAAACGAAAAATTAATCCATATCAAATTGGAGAAGAAAATAAAATAATTTTATTGGAGGAACTCATACCTTATTGGAAAACTAAAACTCTCGCAGATATGCTTGAAAAAGAATATGCCAACTCTACTGTATATACGGGAGAATCATATGCATTTTTATCGCATTTACCTTTAAAAACAGCTCAAAATGATATAGTAATATCCCCTTGTGCGGTGATAGGTACCTGGCAAGGGCATTTAGTTCTTGATTATGTCACCATTTTAAGAAAAGGTTTCTTGAATATGCTCAAGGAGGTTCAAGAGGAAATTGAAAAAAATAACGATCTAACTGATGATCAGAAAGAGTTCTTACGATCTGTTGAAATTACATTTGAAGCGGTGTTGATATTTTCGCAAAGATTAGCAGATAAAGTGAAAAAAGAACTTTATAAGACTAGCAACGCTGAGAGGAAGAAAGTATTATCAGAAATATATGAGGCATGTAAAACAATCCCAATTTCTCCTCCTACTACGCTTCGTGAGGCAATACAGACTTTTTGGATTGTGAAAACAGTTGTTGATTTAGCAGTACCCTTTAATGTGCATGGTCCAGGTCGTTTAGATCAGATATTTTACCCTTTTTATCGATCAGATCTTAAAAAAGGGCTTATCACTAGAGAAGAGGCACGAGAATTATTCGAAGAATTGGTTTTAAACATAATGAGCCATAATATTCGTCCTTATTCTAACGCTGTAAGTGATTTTAGCCAACGATTTGAAGGTTCAGAACCGGTGACGCTAGGAGGCTTAACTGAAGAGGGAGAAGATGCCACAAATGATCTCACGTACATAATATTAGAAGCAGCAGACCGATCAAAAGCATCCCTTAATTTTGCGGTTCGTTATCATGATCGCACTCCTGAAGATTTATATTTAAAGGTAGCAGAAATACAGTACAACGGATATTCTAGTATTTCGATATTAAATGATAATGTGTGTATTGAAGCCTTAAAGAAACGAGGAATTAAAGAAAAAGATGCAAATGCGTATTCCATTACCGGATGTGTTGATATGTGTAGTCCGGGGAAGACAGGTGGAATAAGTTTTTCAGCTCTTTTACTCTGTCGAACTCTCGATATGACACTTCGAAATGGAAACTGCATGACAATCGGGGGTTTAGTTAATGATGTGGGATTGAAAACAGGAAACCCGAATAAGTTTGCTACATTTGAAGAATTTCTCGATGCCTATTACCAACAAGTAGATTTTGTTATTCAGAAAATAGTAGAAGCCACTAATATACGTGATAGGCTATTTGCCGAGTATTTTCCTGCTCCTTTTATATCGGCATTCATGGGGGGTTGTATTAAAAGAAAAAAAGATGTAACTCACGGAGGAGCGTTTTACGATGCGGAAGGTATTCTCATAATGAACAGTATTGCAAATACAGTAGATTCGTTATATGTAATTAAAAAACTCATCTTTGAGGAAGGAAAATTCAATTTTAAGGAGTTAATCGCCGCAATTGATGAGAATTACACTGACAAATATCACACAATCCATCAGATGATTCTGGATCTCGATGGAAAATGGGGAAATGGAAACCCTGAATGTGATGAACTTGCTCGAGAAGTTACTACCCATATATTTGAAGAAACCTATAAATATAAAACCTACAAGGGTGGAGTTTATGCTCCGTTTATTATATCAATGACATCGCATACCTATGATGGGCGAATTGGTATCGCAACGCCCGATGGTAGGCTTGCAGGAAAGCCATTTGCCGCCAGCTGCAATCCTTATAATGTCGAGAAAAATGGGCCGACCGGCGTCATACGATCTGTAGCAGCGCTTGATTTTCAACATGTTTGTGGTTGTGCAGTTAACATACGAATGCATCCCTCTGGCATTGGAAAAACACAAGAAACCAGAAATAAATGGATTTCTCTTATAAAAACCTACTTTAGTTTAGGAGGTCAACAACTTCAACCTACTGTTGTATCTACAGAAGTTCTAAAAGCAGCTCAACAAAACCCAGAACCGTACAGGAATATAGTAGTTAAAGTCGGAGGCTATTCAGCATATTTTACTGATTTAGGGAAAGAGATTCAAGATGAAATTATTTCTAGGACAGAACATAGTGTAGTATAGGTTTTACCAAGTAAATTTCTTAACTTTACCATTTCTTGACAAATACCTTATTTGTCAAGAATATAATCTTTTTTAATGATTAGAAATAATCTATTTTTGGAATCAATCCATAATAATTTGATCATATCATAAGTCATAAAAATAAGAGGAAAAAATAATGCCACATATCGTTTTGAATATGAAATACCCCAGTCATCTTGCGAGTACAGTTATAAAAAAAAGTGCTGAAGCTAGGACGAAAAAATTGCTCCCTGATGAAGATCTTACCCAAGAAATACTTGTATCATCAGCGGCTAAATTTTCTGAAGATGGAGTAAAACTTTTAACCGTCACTCGTGTAAAAGAAGGAAAACTTGAAGAGGCATTAATGGTAATTGCAAAACAAATGGCCTATTTTTCAGAAATTGAGGGTTTTGAATCATCTGTAGAAGTATGGGCTACTCTTTCGGAAAGCTATCAAATGATGGGAATAAAGCATACTTAAGGTTATTTCTAATAATATAAATTTAATATTCTTTTTTTTTTTATTTCTGAAAATAAGTTTCTGTTATTAGTAGCGTTATTTATTTGTGATATTGTTCTGAAACTAATCTAGAATTTAATATAATATTTGATTAAAAGCAATTAGAAAATATATACCAGAAAAATTATATCGATTATTGATAAGGTTTTTCCTCTAAACCAACTAGCAGAAGCTTATAAATATTATGAGAATAGCCATTTAAAAGGAAAAGTGGTTATAAAAGTACAAGATAAATGCAATTGCAACCCTTTATACAGTATTTAGATAAAAACCCACTTTTTCTATAAATTAATTTCACAATATCTAATAAATTTCTAAGTTTTCTTTCATAAGTTTCATAGAATTGTTCAATTTTCCATTTTCTTTCTTTAGATTTAAAATTTCGCATGATTCCGGAACATTTAATATCCAATACCACTTTTTTAAAAAGTCTTTATCCAATTTAGCTATTCTTTCTCGTTCAATTATTTCTTCATATTCACTTGTTGCATTCTTCAATCGAGTAGCTCGAAATGAGTTAGAAACTTGCTGCTGTTTACTGATGTTTATTATCTTCCCTAATTCTTCTCTCTTTTTTTGTTTGGAATTAATTAAATCATCATAATCAAATAAGTTATGCCATACTTCATTATTAATAGGAGGTACCGTTAATAAGGGTATTGCATGATCTGATTCCCTGAAAAGATGATCTCTCAAGTAATTCTTAATTTTAAGTTCATACCCAGATAAGGAAATTAAAATTATTTGCGATCGGATAATATTACATTTCTTACTTTTGTCTTTTTTAAATTTATCCGCAAATTTGTTAATTTCATTCATCAATTTTAGTAAATTCATATATGTATATGGTTGAGAGGTTTTATTACAATAAATAAAAGTAACTTCATAGTTATAAAGAGTGCCCTCATCTTCTTCCGCACCATTTAATTCAGCTTCAGCTTCATAAGTACTTAATATTAATAAATCAAACATTCTCTGAAAGATATCACTATCAAGCGCAAAATCATAATTGCGATATATTTTAGTGGTATCTTCACTATTCTCTTTTATTCTTTTTTCGATTGAATTAATATAGGGATGATATTTTTCCTCCCATTCTTCCCGTTTCCCATCCATGTACGTTATGGAAAAAGGAAATTTCATAATTTCATCGGAATAACCAATTTTAGTATAGAGATGTTTTAGGAGTGTGCTAATTATCTTACTCTCGAGTGTAGAAATGTCCCTATTTTCTTGATCTTGTACCAATTGAAACTTAGAGAACTCTGTAAACGGATAGAGAATTTTATCATTTTCCTCTATATTTAATGCTTGAATTAATTTATCTTCAATATCATTGATATCTTCTTTTGAATTGTATTGGATGTCTAATATTTTGGCTAAGGATTGAATTTTGAGTAGCATGGTGGAGAGATATGTCCTTTCAAAATTCTTATCCAGCGATGCATGGATGACGGAAACAAAACTGGTTTCACTAACTGCTAAAATTAACAGATAATCTTGAGAAATAATAGAATTCTCAGATATCGTAAAATGAGAGTTCAACACTTTTTGAACTGTTGAATAAATCTCACTAATAGGTATTAATCTTTCAATTATTTTTATTCTCATACTTAATCACGTTCATAATTCGGTTTTTATAAAATTCAGGATAATAATTTTTTTTCATCCTTTTTATTAAACTGAGGATTTGTCTTTTAGCGATTGGACTAAGATCCTCAAAATTTACATCTTCAGGGTCAATTAATTGACTGTCATCCACCTTAACTTCCTTTCTTTTGAAGTTCAAGTGATTTGTATAAATTTTCCCTCGATGATGGTATTTCCTACATTTTGTACAATAATATTTTTCCAATTGTATAAATCCCTTAAATAAGCTGTTTAAATTACGAGTATGAATTTCTTCTCTGATGTTGATACTTTTTTATCAGTGTTTTCATTTAAAATCAACTTTTTTTCTAAAGTAAGAAAAAGTATTATAAGGAAAATCTCTTTTATATCGTTGTATTTTACGCTAAAATCCTAATTAAAATTTTAGTTATAAGAGATTCAAATATTTTCTACTACTAATATAAATATATGAGCGATTTTATTTAACTTTTAGTATAATAATTTAATGTTATAAATACTTTAATTTAAAAATTAAAGATTTCACACGATTACTTTTAGAAAACAACTAATTTTATATTTTTGTTGAGATTCTTGAACATAATTAGACTCACCAGAAAAACTCAAAGAGGAACAATTAGATGAATTCCTTATTTGAAATGAGTTATTCCGCTTCTTAGAATAAAGATTTACACTAAATTGTTGTGTGCGTTTTTCGCCATACTAAGATTCTTAATATCATCATAGCAGAAAAAAGCACTAATATTACCCACCAATTTTTTGAATTTATATAAATGTAGGTCGTTGTAATTTTAGCTAAAGTCAATGGTACCCAGAAGGACCAACTAATCATTAATACTATTTTTCATTTTTGTGAAGTATCATAATTTCTATTGCATTTAATGATAATTTTTTTAACTAATTTGATGGGATTCAATACAAATTTTAAATTAATAATGAGTTCTTATTTATTCTTAAGTTTAATTTTTTAAATATTTTAAAATGAGTTCCATTCAAGATGAAAAATAAACGTCGCAATGAATTAAGAAGAAAGAGATTAATTACTATTATCATTATTTGCATAATGATATTATCAGTTATCGTTCCAATAATCGCTATTTTCTCTGATATTTTAAAATAATATTATTGATGATTATATCATCTTATATTGGAAATTCAACACACCAGATGCTTTTTTCTAATTCATCAATAATCTAATCTTTTACAGGGAAATTAACTCCATAAGTCTCAACCAGACCTTTAAATGTATCTAATTCTGCCTGAGCTTGTTTAGCAATTTTACCCCGCATTAGTTTAAGAATAACCCTCGCAAAAATTGATTTACTGGTACCATTCCACACCATTGAAATTTGAGTGCCATCCGAAAGAACGTCAAAAGTGGTTTCAACTTCAATAATCATCCCCTGTCCAGACACTTGGGATTTTATTCTCTTGCCTTCTTCATAAGAGAGCAAATTATCTTCTAAAATGTAGGGACGGCCTTTTTCTAAATAATGCAAGTGAGAAGTCGCCCCCACCTCTCCAAATTTGCCCTTAACCACTTCCACTTTTTCTAAATATTGCATCCATTGCATCATATTCTGAGGATCTATATACGATTTCCAGACAATCTCGAGTGGTTGGGTAATAATTGCACTTATTTTAAATTTCGCCATAATAGTAATTGAAATAGCTCTTAAGTTATTGAAATATTTTCAGACTCACTTAGATTTTAATAATTTCCTTAATTTATACTTAATTAGTACATTACTTAAAACTAAATTTAAATTATGAGGGAATACTCCCATGGTATTTAAACTTACTCATACTCGCTTGCTTGTGAAGGATTTTAAGGCGTGCTTTAAATTTTATCGCGATGTTTTAAAGCTATCTCATGTTGGAGGTAATGAAAATGGTCCATATGCCGAATTTGATACGGGCAATCATTTACTTGCCTTATTTGACCGTCAACGCATTTCTGACGTGATAGGAACAAGAGAGAAACCTATAGACGCTGATTGCCAAGATAAGGTGGCATTAATTTTCGAGGCGAAAGACATTGATGAAATTTATTCCCAACTTAAAAGAAAAGGGTTAATATTTCTAACTAAACCTACCGATCGTCCTGCTTGGGGGCTCAGAACATCACATCTTAGAGATCCTGATGGTAATTTAATCGAACTATATACAGACCGCCCTGAAATATATACATCTTAAATATCTACATCAATAATCTCCATTTCATTTATGAATTCTTATTGATAATATATCTATAAAGAATCAGAATTTACTTATTTGATAATTTATGCTATTCTATTCCTTTTATACCTAATTAACTGTAGGATTTTTACACTTTTCACTGCTCCTTGTTAATACTTGAAATTAAACTAATCCTTCCCAGAGGATTTTAGCTAAAAGAAGGAAGGCATTTGAATTATTAATATTAAATTTAATAATGATAATGGTCTAAAAATTCTAAGGAGATTTTTTAATAAAAAGAATCTTTAGGATGAAGCAAATCATGATAGAAGAAATCGAAAAAATTCCTAATTCTTTCATAATGAGAGATGATTTAGAGTTTAAATATTATGTATCTGGCACGTGGAAAAAGTCAGCTTCGGGAAAAACTATACCGATTAAAAGTCCTTATAATGATGAGATAGTTGGAACTGTGCAAGCTTGTTCCATTGAAGAAGCTAATCAGGTCATAACTGTTGCAAAAGAAAATTTGGAATGTTGGGGAGAAAAGACTCAGAGAGAACGAGCGGATATATTAATGAAAGCTGCTAAATTAATGAATGAATGGGCTAATCCCTTAGGATATATTATGATGAAAGAGATAGCTAAACCCCTAAAAAGTGCGGTATCAGAAATAATCCGAACTGGCGAACTATTTGAAGCCACAGCCGAAGCGGGATTACAACAAGAAGGGGAAGCAATCTACGGAGATGCGTTTAAAGGTTTTAGTAAAGAAAAAATGTCAATGACGTATAGAGTTCCTTTAGGAGTGATTCTATGCATTGGTCCCTTTAACTATCCGTTTAATCTTACGGGATCTAAAATCGCTCCTGCTTTAATGGCAGGAAATACTGTTGTAGTCAAGCCACCTTCCCAAGGAGCAATCAGTCCCTTATTCTTTGGATTAATTTTAGAAAAAGCGGGAGTTCCTCCAGGCGTTTTTAATATAATCACTGGAAAGGGATCTGAAATCGGTGACTACTTAGTACAACACCCTTTGGTTAGTATGGTGAGTTTCACCGGATCTTCTGAAACGGGTAAGCATCTTGCAAGTGCTGTTGGAATGAAACCCTTATTGTTAGAATTAGGTGGAAAGGATGCGGCTATCGTACTAAACGATGCAAATTTAGAATTAACTGCAAACGCAATTGTTTCGGGTGGATTTTCATACAGTGGGCAAAGATGTACTGCGGTAAAACGAGTTCTTCCAATGCCCGGAATTGCTGATAAATTAATAGAATTAGTAAAAAAGAAAACACTGAATTTATCTATTGGAGATCCCGAAAAGAATGCTACTATCGGACCCCTCATAAGTTCAAAACAATGTGATTTCGTTCAAGGACTAATAGACGATGCTTTAGATAAAGGTGCCACTTTACTATGCGGAAATAAGAGGGAAGGCAACATCATGTGGCCAACATTGTTAGATAATGTGACAATTGATATGAGAATTGCCTGGGAAGAACCTTTTGGTCCGATATTACCTTTTATACGAGTTAGCAGTGCTGAAGAAGCAATAGAAATATCTAATAAATCAGAATACGGCCTTCAAGGCATGATTTTCACAGAAAACATCGATTTAGCTTTTAACATTGCACAGGAGTTAGAAGTGGGTACGGTTCAAATAAACGGAAAAAGTGAGAGAGGTCCAGATCATTTTCCCTTTTTAGGCACCAAATCATCAGGCTTAGGAACACAAGGAATAAAGTATTCGATTGAGGCGATGAGTAGACCGAAAGTCATCGTATTGAACTTATCAGAGAAAGGGAAGTTAGTAAAATTGTGCAAATATGATTAAATATTATTTTTTCTAATATAATTTATATTGTAAGTAGAGGACAAAATTGATTTTTTCTTTTTTTTTAATTTCAACTCACATTTTCGACGCTTTTAATGTGAACAGAAGAGGTATTTCAGCTTTTTGATGTTTCAATCTATAATACCCCTTAGTATCCTTTTCTGAAAAGGCAAATCTTTGGTAGGAAGTAAACGGATATTCATTAAAGAATTCAATTTTTAATCCTGCTTGGATTAATGAATTAATAATATCGGATAGACTATGATCCCACTCATATTCTTTTTGGGATTTCATATGAGACGCATCTGATGCATAAGACCCTTCAGCAGTAAATTCTATTGGCTCTGGTCTGTGAAAATAATTGTATTTGAGTTGTAATTCCTCTGGATGCTCATTATCAAACATCTTTGAGACGGAGTGTTCTTCTGCAATATAGAAGAAACCTCCTGCTTTTAAGAAATGAGCTATGATTTCTGCCCATTTTTTGAGATCATTAAGCCAGCACAAAACCCCGATTGAGGCATATACGATATCAAACTTCTCAGAAAGAACGTTTGGTAAATCATAGAGGTTGGTTTGAATAAAATTTCCTGTAAGATTCGCCTTGCTCGCTAATATTTTTGCTAATCGTATAGCCTCACCAGAAAAATCAATACCGGTAACCATTGCCCCCTCTCGTGCCCAAGAAAGCGTGTCTAGTCCAAAGTGACATTGAAGATGCAATAACTTTTTTCCCTTTACATTACCCATTTCCTCTAGCTCAAATTGTTTTAGCGCAGTATTTCCTTCAAGAAACGAATTCACACTATAACATTCACTTTCAATTTGAAAGTGCTCCTTAGCAAATTCATCCCACATCTTTTGATTTGCTTGAAAATATTGCTCATCCACTTAATACACCTAAAATAAACAAAATTATTTAGTTTAATATGGATTCACCTAATTTATATTTTGCTTTAATCAAAAGGATTTGGAGACTAAAAATATGGCAAGATATGATTCACATTTTTTCTATATCTGCTACTCTTGCTCCAGAAAGTCGAAAAGGTATAGAAGTGATCGGTGATTATATTCAAGAGTTTTTCAATTGGTATCCTATAAGATTTTTCGAATCTTTTTACTCTTTATAAGTATAGTATGGAAGAATTTACTTTTAAAAGTCAGAAGAATTCTTATATATCTCAATCTTCTAATATCTGTCTGGCATTTTGCTTCCACGTGTTTAAACGAGCTTCACCAATTCCTTTAATCTCTTTCGATTTCATCTTAACATTGCAATTTAGCAAATCCTTTACTGTAAAAATTTTTCCTTTTCTTAATTTTTCTGCAAAAGCGGGACCTATACCGGGAATATGTTCAAGTTTATACTTTTCTTCTTTGACAAATATTAATCCTACTTCTGATTTTTTTCCTTTTTTTATATCTATTAATCCCATGATGTCACTTGGTTTTTCTTTGACTTCTGGTACATCTTTATTCCGCTGACGTTGAATTTGCTCAACAATTGGAGAATTAAAATAGAAAAGCTCTATAATATTATCCTTTAACACTTTTTGTGTCCCTTCAGTAATAGAATTTGGAGGACAGACAAAAAAAGCATAATCATTTTTTTCAGGGTTATATTCTCGCCCTCTCATTCTAAATAACCAATTTGAGAATTTTTCTACCTTCTGCTTCATCTTTGAGCGTCCTGATATTGTCACTTCCCCAAAAGCTTTCGGAATATAACCAGAACGATTAGTAGCTCCAGTAGCATAAATATCTATATTGTATCCTCCTACATTTTTCACTTCAGGGAGCAAATGTTTAAATCCTTTTTTTCTAAGTTTCTCTTCCATAAATTCTCTAGCATTCTCTTCATAAATAGTTCTTATTTCATATTCTGTATATCCCATATAATCCATAGTGTCTAACACATAAGCGATTTGTTTCAATAGATCTCTTGGTAAAAAATATAGTAAAGATTCTTTAATTTTAGAATAAAATATTTTCTGATTGCTTCTGTCAAAACCTATTTTATCCGCTACTTGTTCTATAATTTCATTTTTTTCATTAACCATTAAGTTTCCAAGTATGATTTCTTTATTAGCCACAATACTAGCAAAACTTTTGCTTTGGGTTTTTAATCTTGTCCATTCTTCATCTTTTGGATTTTCAAGGCATGAAATAGCAATATAAAGACGTTGATTTTGGAACTGTTCCATTAAGTGTCTGATAAATTTCTCTAAAAATAATTTCAGTAATTTATTTGACTCATCAATTTCATCAAGAAATTGAAGTTCATCAAAAGCTATTACCACAAGAATATCTAATTGGAGTGCTAAATTCAAAATTCCATAGAAAAAATCACCTATAGTCTTATTATCTAATTGCATATTATAAAAATAGCTTAATGCAGATTGCCTTTCTCTTGAAGAATTAGAAATAAGTTTTAAAGTATTATTAACTAAATCTGGATTTTTTAAAATTTTCATTAATTCTAATTCTCTATTTACTTGATCTAATCTGTTTAAGATTTCTACTAATATTGGTCTATCGGCTTCTGTTAATTGTGAAAGGAATTTCTGTAGAAAAATAGGCCAAAATTCTTCTATATTATCTGTCACTCCTTTAAAATCAAAAAATAAATATATTAGATTTTCAAAAGCAATCTCTTCTGCAGCTTTTTTAACTTTAAATTTTAGAAGAGTAGTTTTTCCCGCCCCATTAGGCCCGATTATAGGTCTAATTTTAGTTATCCTTTCATTGTATACATCTAATATGTCTCTTTGAAAAATCTCATCAATATATTTTCCAACAAAATTTTCACTCGCCTTTACACCCTCAGATTCTTTTTTATTATGTGTATATTTGACTTTTCGCTCAATGTATAACCAATTTTGAGGAAAACCTTGTTCTAATCTTAGAATTTGTGTTCTTAGTTTGTTTTTAGCAGAAGATATTGAATTTCACTTCCATTGATATGATAGAATTTGCCTTAACAAATTATAAATAAATCAAATACTCTATTCTATATATTATAATCAAATAGGTTGTTTATAAAATTTGATTCCCAAAAAACATTTTAAAAATAAATTTTCACCATTTCATCATAGCTATTTTATTTGTTTTAACATTAAATTCCCTTATGGTCAGGGACTCTTTATCCCTTACGTAATTTTTCCTGAGTTTATTAAAACGATTAAGAATGCTAAATCTTTTATTGAATTACGTTCTATTCTTCTCAAACCAAATTGCGTAATGATGTGAGAAAAATAGTACTTTTACTAATTAGTGGAATATATGCCATAGTTATCGGAATTGGGATTATAGGTCTTTGGACGATGTTGTATGTTACTAAACAGATACCCGAATCAAAAACCGAGCCTGTAGCAATACGGTTTCATGTAACTGCTGAAATGACTATGGGACTTCTCTCCCTTATAAGTGGAATTTTACTTCTTATAGGGCTCCCTTGGGCATCTAATTTCTTTATTCTGGCAATGGGATTAGTGATTTATGCCGTAATCAATTCAGCAGGCTATTATGGACAAAAAAAGCAGTGGTCATTTGTCATTATGTTTGGAATCATTCTTATCGCTTCAGTTTCTTTAGTAATTTTAAATACAATAAGAATCTGAAATCAAGTCAATTACTCTTAATGATTTGAAAATTTTCCAATATCTCGAGCTTTCTGGATTCTATACTATCAAAACTAATTTGTTCTTCAAAAAAGAAATCAAACGGATCTTTGAGATCTTTCAGTAATTCTTTAGAGTAGAGGTGGTCATAAAAGTATTCACCTTTTTTTGTCAATGTAATTAATCCCTCTTTTGACAGCGACAAAAAGTTTTCATGAAGTAAGTCATTTATTACCGATATTACTCCTTTTTCTTTAAATAAATATAGTCCAAAAGAAGCGAACTCTGTATATACCTCTTCGCCTTTTTTCAGAGATTTCAGGAAATATTCTGATAATTGTATGGGTGTGAATTTCAAATTTATATTATCATTATAAACGGTAAATATCCACTTGGTTATGTATTCCATGAAATTCTTTTCATATTTCATCTGGAATTTCTCATATTCAATTTCTTCTTCTTTCGAGGCAATTAGATCGCGTAAAATTTCAATAACTTCTTTAAATATGAGAGCACATACAAAGAGGGCGATAATTGGATCACAATAATGAAATAAGGGCATTCCGAGTGCTGTCCCGAGATTGGATAAAAGAGCACCAATGATGATACTAATGGATAATATAATGTTTACTTTCGAATCTATAGCACTCGCGATAAGGGAAGAGTTCCGATTTTTTTTCCCCACAAAATTTTTCAAAATGCGTAAATATGTATTTAAAAATATCGAGATTATAGCGATTATCACGATGTATATGACATTGGATATGGGTTCGGGACCATAGAATAAAGATTGAACTGAATTCAACATGATAGAGCCTCCTGTAAAGGTCATTAAGCTGATGATGACGATATTTACTACTTTTTCTTGTTTAAATCTGATGCCAATTACAATTAATATGACGGCGATACAATCCAATAAATTCTCAAAGCCTTCTGCGAACAGTGATTCTGAATTGAAAAACCCTATAAAGATTTTAAGGAGGCTCAGGAAAAATAATCCTAAAAATGACCGAATTAGTACAGTTTTTCTGGTTAAAATTTTGTTAAAATTCTTCATTTGACTATTTAGCGTTTCATTCCATACTTCTCCTTGTTGTTTGCCCAAATCGTTCAGATACACCTCATCGCCGTTAATATCTGCAAATCCAAGTGCGCATAAATAATAAATGCTAGATTTGGCTGTTTTATCGTCAAAATAGATATTTTCTGTGAAGATATTAAATATTCCCTTGAGTTGTTTTTTTAATTCCGAAAAAGTGAGGTGATTATTTTCTGCCCTTCTTAAAAAGTATAAGGCAGCATATTCTATCCGATTAATAGGAAATATATCGTACTTTCTTCGATGAAAACTGACTGCAACAATTCTAATTAACGAATTTATAGTAAATAAAATCATTGCGATAAGGGAAATATAAAAGATAAACGTAAATTCAATTAAAATAGAAGTTTGATTGATACTCTGGAGAAATATAAACATTATTATGTAAAAGTACACAAATACCAAATAAAAGCTAATTAAGCCCCGATAGACTTCTTTTATATGAAATTGCTTGAAAAGAATGTTAAACCCAATTGATAAATAATGACCTATAAAAAAAAGTGACATAACCGTTAAAGAAAAGCTCCAAATTACATTTCCTGTTAATAGAAATTCGGTTGCTATCAATGCTGAGGAGAGAATGAAATAGAGGGCAATTACCTTTTTCGGATCTAATTCCCAATTTAACTTATGAGTAAGGATGTGAGCATAATTCAACATCGCTGCTGCTGAAATTAAGAAACTCCAGAAGATCGAATGAAATATGAAGAATTCGATAAAAAAGAGTGAAATTAAAACAATCACTAACCCTATGCCAATTAATACATAGCGCCATTTCATATTTTTACCACTAAAAGTTCAAGTAAATTGAGGTCTGATTGTATTTTTTTATTGGATTTTAAAATTTCATCCTTCTCATAGTAAATTTCTAGATGTTAAAAAAAAATAATCATTAGTTAAGAATTATTCAAGAAATATATTTAAAAATTTATAGTTCACATCCATGAATTAATGTACTTCTGCTGATAAGGAGAGTTAAATTTCTTAGCTAAAGAAATTTTATTGATTTTTTATAAACAATAACGTTATAAACTCTTACATAATTTAGATCCCGAATTATAACGAAGATGTTTAAAAATGTTTAAGAAATTTATGGATAATTTAACAAATGCCTTAGGAATAACCAGCAATAAAATAAATGAGTTAATTAAAGGAAGTAATCATTATATTAATGCAGAAGAGAACGTCACAACCAATATTAAAAAGACGGTTACTGCATTAAAAGGTTATGCTGAGACGGAGACTCCTTCCTTAGGACAAGCGGTAAGTTCATTAGCGTCCACATTTGAAATTATTGAAAAAGAAAGCACGGAAAAAGTCAAAAGACTCCGAGAAGAATATATTGCTCCGCTAAACGAACTGTTGGTTGGCTTACAAAAACTTCAGACGGAACAGAACGAGGCACAAAAAGCTACGAGAGAGCTAGAAAAAGCTGAAAAGCATTTAAGCAAAGTCCAAAGTAAACCAAAAGAAAAATTAAAACCGAATGAAATTCAAACTGCTGAAATGGAATTAAAAACTGCTAAGGAAAAAGCTGCGAAAGAAGAGAACGATGTAAAAGTAGCTACCGTAGATTTTAATAAAATAAAATTAGAAACTATGCAAAAAGTTATTAAAAATTTGGTGGACATTGAAACGGTGTTTCATAAAAAGATTCTTGATTCCGTCGCAACCGTAAAAACTAAAGCTGATGCTATTAAAGTTATGGAAGAATCAAAAATTTAACCTAGGTTTTTATCTTTTTTTTTTGCTTATTTTTTCTTAAAATATTGCTATTTTAGATAGAAAGGTATTTAATACTCTATTATTTTATTCCATATATTAAACCCATGGTTTTCAATTCAGTTTTCACCAATTTGGGCATTGTTAGCTCATTTATTGAATCAACAAAATTAATTTGCTGAATACCCCATTCTTTCATTTGCCTTATTAAATCCTCATATTGTCCATATCGTCTCTTATTTTTAAACGTATCCTGTAAAGAAAAGGAACCTCCCTTTTTTAAGACCCGTAAAGATTCATTAATGAGTTTACTTTTGTCCCTGGTGTCTCTTACTTCATGATAGACAAAATTGCTCACAATCGCATCAAATTCACCGTCTTTAAAGGGTAATTTTGAGGCAGTCGCCTTCTGAAACATAAGTTGGTTTGCCACCCCTTCTAATTCAGCATTCTTTTCGCACTGCTGTTTTGAATAATTCCATGTTTTTCCCCAATAATCTATTCCGCATACATCAGAGGCAGGATATCTTTTAGCAAGCTCAATTGCTAAGCCTCCTGCTCCTGTTCCAACATCAAGTGCTTTTCCTTTCCCATTCCACGGTAATTTCTGAATCACTAAATCCCAAATCTTATATTGTATCTCATTGTTATTTGTAGAAAAATAATAGTATAAATAAAACATGAATGCGGAAGGCAGAGCCCATACTCCTGCAATCACCCATAATATGATTTTAGCTAAGGGAATTATTGAAAATAACGTAGGAATCAATAGAATTAAAAATACACCTATAAAGAGATATAAGAAATTGCGAGGGACCCAATTTCCATAATTTACTGTTTGCTTCATTTTTTATAGTTATTAATTATTTTATTATAATTGTTAAAAGTTTGTTCATATTTAAATTTAGGCATTCCTAATTTGTACCAATAAATGTCGATAAATCAATGACTTAAGGGATTAATTATCGTAAATTGGAACCATTTAAAAAATATTGAATATTTTAGGTTCTTTAAAATCTATATTAGTAAATTAAATTCAAACAGTAATGTTTAATATAAGGAATATCTGTTTATAATAAATTAATTTACATATTTCGAGAATGTTAAAAAAAATAGGTTTATTATAAGGAAGGCTCCAAAGTTTATATATAAAAAAATAAATTTTGAAATATCTTTTAAGGAAGGTATGAACATGGAAAAAACGATTTTTGAAGAAGCACGTGAGATAAAGGTATTCGATAGCGTTGATGTACTTGTCTGTGGAGGAGGATCATCAGGAATTTTTGCTGCCCTTGCTTCGGCACGACATGGTTCCGATACATTCTTAATTGAGCAGGAAGGTTTTCTTGGTGGTACTGCTACAGCCTATCTGGTTAATCCTATTCCTGAGATGATGGGAAAGGGCGGACTTATCCAAGAATTCATGGATCGAATGGCGGAAAGAGGAGGATATATCAAACATGATCCCTCCGAGGTTAAATATGACTTCTCCCTTGCAAACACTTATGATGTGGAGATCTTCAAATTTATTGCTCAAGAAATGTTGGATGAAGCGGGTGTTAAGATGCTGTTGCATACACTTGCTGTAAAACCAGTAATGGAAAATAATAATATACAAGGAGTAATAATTGAAAATAAATCGGGAAGACAAGCAATACTTGCGAAGAGAGTGATCGATTGTACCGGTGATGGGGACATTGCTGCTCGTTCAGGAGCACCTTATGAAAAAGGAAGGAAGAAGGATGGTCTAATGCCCTCGGTTTCACTGCTCTTTCATCTTCATAATGAAGAAGAGCTGAAAAACCTGCCCGCGACACCATTGGGGGGTATTTTTCTCCTCAGCCCAATCATGAAAAAAACAGCGAGGAGAGCGGGTATTAAATACAAATTACCCTACGATGTAGCTTTTTTGGTGCCTATGCCGGTGAGTCCAAGGATGCTTCTAGTAAATCTCGCTCATGTGAAGGGTATCGATGGGACAAAGGCAGAGGATCTTACCCGCGCACATATTATTTTGCGAAGACAGATTATAGAGGCAAGAGATGTCCTGCGACATAATCCTTATTTCAGTTCCTCGTATGTTGCGGCTACAGGAACACATATCTATGTTCGAGAGACAAGAAGGATTAAGGGTGAATATTATCTTATCGAAGAGGATGCAGTTGAGGGCAAGCATTTTGAGGATGCGATTACGTCATGTCGATACATGATAGATGTTCATCCCCTTGATAAGAACGAAACCGGCAGATATGAAAATCATCCGCCTTTTGATATTCCTTATCGGAGTCTTGTACCGCTTAAAATTGACAATCTGTTAATAGCAGGACGATGCATCTCATCTGATCGATATACTCAATCTGCGCTCCGGATTGGTGGTACATGTATGAGTACTGGTGAAGCTGCAGGTACAGCTGCTGCAATCTCGATCGATGAAAAATTGAAACCCCGGGAACTAGATGGTAAGCACGTCCGAAAGGCATTAGAGAAAGGGGGAGTCAATATCAGACCAGAAAAAAGCACCATTCCCGAAGAATGCATGTTTTAATAATCATAAGTATTTTTATGATATTAAAATATTTGCACAACAAGTTTTTTCAAATGAATACCCTATAACCCAACTATTTGAATAGCTACATCCCATAATTTTTTAGCAAGGGCTTCGTTGTAGGAATCTTCTGACGATTTTTGCTCTTGTTTATTAATAAAGTACTTCCCATTTATCCCTTCTACTTCTGGTGAGGAGGCTAAATATATCGAAGTCTCAGCTCCTTTTTCAGGCTTTTTGAAAAGGTGTCTTACAATCCCTTTTTTAGGATTGGATCTATCGACACCTAAATTGGTGTTTACCAATCCCGGATGGATCGTGTTCAAAGTGACTCCTGTACCTTCTAGCCTTCTGCTCAATTCATATGATATTAAAAGCAAGGCCAACTTTGAATCTCCATATAATCCCATAAAACGACTTTTTTTATGCTCACCTTGTAGGTCCTCAAAATCAATGGTTCCATATTTATGAGCCGCTGAAGCTACATTTATTATTCTGCTTGGGGCGCTCTTCTTCAAGACGTCAAGTAATAAATTTGTCAATAAAAATGGCGCTAAAAAATTTACCGCAAAGTTCATTTCGAACCCGTCAGCCGATAAAACTCGTTTCGAGAGCATGACTCCAGCATTGTTTATAAGCACATGCAGATTCTGATACTTCTTCTTGAACTCAGTTGCTAAATTGCGAATCGATTCTAAAGAGGCTAAATCGCATAATAATAAATCCACTTTATTGTTTCCAGTTCTTTGAGTTATCTCATTTAGCGTGGACTCGCCTCGTTCCTTATTTCTACAGACCATCACCACAGTTGCATTCATTTCGGCTAATCCTATAGCGGTAACTTTTCCAATACCCGAATTTGCTCCGGTGATCATACAAATTTTTCCTTCCATACTCATATTTTTTACTTCAACTCAATCTCAACAATTGTAATCTAATTTTTAATAGATTCACTATGAGTAAATCATTCATATTTTATCAAAATACCACCTATATCTTATAAATCACTCTTGAGATAATAGCAGAGATTGAACCTAAAGAAAAAATTTTATCCGTTTTTCTTCTTTTGGGATAAATATCGGACAATCCCTAATATTGGATTGAGGCGAGGGACAGTTTCTTTATAGATCCCATATTCTTCCCCAAATTTTTCGAGAAGCTTTTTATCTTCAACGTAAGTCCATTGATAGGTCAAAATGATGATTATACTACTGAGAACAAAATTAAACCACTCGGGATTCCATAACGTAATGCTAATGGTAAATAGAATACCTCCTAAATATTGAGGATGACGAATGATGGCATACGCACCATTTTTAACAACCTTAGTGGTATGAAGATAACTTTTCCCCTCTTCAATATCCCCTCGTTTCTTGAACGTGATGAAAGGAATGAAGGCAAAATAAAGGCTGAAGACCCAAATAATCCATCCGATATACGCCAAAATTGGGAGATTTGAATTATTTTCGATAACAAACATCAAAATAATTTGAGTAAAAAAAGCGAGTGTAAAGATCGTTGTAAAGAAGATATTTCTTAACCTTGATTTTTGATTCTTCTCTGACATTTTTTAAACTTCTAAATTTTTCATCCTTAATGGTTTATCGCTTGGAAGATACTTTTCTAATTGGAATTTCCTTATAGATTATATATAATTTATTTTATTTAAGTTTAGTATAACCTTCTTTGTTATAATATCTTAGGAATCAAATTAAATTTCTTTTAGGTGTTACTTTTCGAATTTTTACATATATAGGATTTAAATTGGTGGGTGCGTATATAGAGTTATAAAAAAGAAATTTGTTGAATCTAATGAAAAAGAAATTAATGCATGCAGTTATATTTTTATTGTTGGCCTTTTCTGCCTCCAATTTTTTTGGAGTGGTTTTAATTGGTGGGAATACGATGGCTTTAACATCAAATGAAAAAAATCTACTCAAGACTAATGATTCTTCTGATCACCTTTTATGGAATTTTACCGCAAACGAGGAAGTCCGATGTGTAGCTACTTCTGCTAATGGTAATTTGATCAGCGCAACTACGCTTGGCTCTGAAGGGAGTGTGTATTTATTAAATAATACAGCATCTAACTCAAAGTTGCCATTATGGGTTTTTAACACATCATCGAATGTTTACGGGACGGACATTTCTGGTGATGGAAATTTTATCACGGCAGTTAACGATAATGAGCACATATACATGCTTAATAATTCGATTACTTCACCAAAACAACCTATTTGGGATTATCACCCAACGGGGAATTATATGAATGATGTTGCCATTTCAACCGATGGAAATTACGTTATCGCTGCTAGATACGATGGATCGATTATTCTTCTGAATAATTCAATTATTAGCCCAAACCCGGAAATATGGACCTATGCTACCGGTGGTGCTGTGTGGTCTGTAGCTATTTCCGGGGATGGTACTTATATTGCGACAGGAAGTCATGACAATCGAGTGTATCTTTTTGATAAAAATAATGCTACACCATTATGGAATTATTCTGTGGGTTCAGATATCCATTCGGTAGCAATTTCGACTGATGGAAATTATATCGTCGTAGGGACAAGCGGTACTAAAGTTTTTCTCTTCCATCAATCCAGCTCCACTCCTTTATGGAACTATACCGCCGATGACCAGATAAACAGTGTCGCAATAAGTTTCAACGGGGCTTATATTGTGGCAGGAGGGGAGGATAATAGAACCTATCTTTTTGAACGATCAAGCTCGAATCCTCTATGGAACTTTACTGCGGGAGGAGCAATATCTGATTCTACCCACCCACGATGCATCGCAATCTCAGAGGATGGTAAGTACCTCGCAGTCGGAAGTTACGACTTTAAAGTCTATGTATTTGAAAGAACCAGCTCTACACCACTATTTAATTACACCACAAGCGGAGAAATTACTAGTATAGCGATGTCGGCAGATGGTGCTTATATCGTGGCAGGTTCTATAGATAGAGGCGTATACCTTCTATATAACGAACTCCCATTACCTCCAAATGGAGGACCGGCAATTCCTTTCGGGATGAGTTTTATCATGATTGCACTAATTAGTGTAGTGGGGTTAATCTTACTCAGTAAAAAACGACTCCAGATTCATTAACCCATTAATTCCGAGATTCTAATCTTGAATTTTTTTTATTTTCTTTTTACATTTTTGGAGTTCTAAATATAGTTGAAAATGTTATGTGAGAATTTATCTAACTACAATGAGAAAGAGATAAGAAAAAATATTTTTTTTATTAAAGTTTTAAATAAAAATTTAAGTATCCTCTTTTTTATATCGCATTGAAAATTTCAAAACGGATATTCCAAGCAGAATTGCTGTATAGAACCAAATTAAAGGAAATCCAGGAATCGCTCCAGCTATAGAAGGTTCAAAGATAACAATTATGAAATCAAAAATCAGGTTTTGAGTTCCTGGTTCTAAACCAGTGATATGATAGGTATCTATCGCATCCAGTTGAATTATAAAGCCTTCCACATCAAACTCAGTTAAATTTGTTCGGGGCACCATACTTGAAGAAATTGAGGAATTTAACTGTATTTCAGCAATACCTAAAAAATCAATAAGATAGACTCGTGTCGACATTTCAATTTCAATATTTGTATTCATGAACTCATATCCGTAAACGGGTATATCAGTATCGCCTATCAAGAGCTGGGTCAATACACTATTTCTTATACGGAAAAAACAAAAGCCAGCCATACAATTTTTAGCCTGTAAATTATCTGCTGTCATATCATCAGTTTGTATTAAGAAGCCAATTTGTTGATTTTCACAGAGAATATTTTCTAAGACGGGATGGTTACAGTAATGCAGTATCAATCCAAAACTGCATGATTCCTTAATTTGGATGTTAGAAAGATGAATATAATGACACGCTGCGAAAAATAATTGCCCATACTGAGATGATTCTAATCCCGATAAAGTTAAATGATCCTCACCCAAGAATAAACCTAGTGGTTTTCCATTTATCGTATTATTAAATATTTCATAGTAGACGAATAAAAATTGAAAATCAAATAAGAAACCACAATTTATTAGTTGATTGCTAACAATAGATGTTGTGGGACCAGCGAATACTCCTATGGAACAATTTTGAATCTTACAAAATTCAATAATAGACCCCTCATCGCCTTTTACCCACATACCAAAACCTCCATAATTCGAAGATTGCAAATCCTCAGGAACTTTTACTGTAATCCAATTACAATTTGAAATGTTGCATCTTGAAATATTGACCGTAATAACCCCTCCAACACCAAATCCAAACACAAAAATACCTATTCCGCAATTGTCAATTTCTACACCCTGAATACTATGCATATAATCAACAAAACATCCAATATCTAGATAAATCCCAAGAGAAATGGAGGAAATTCTGCAATTACGAATCGTAAAATTGCCTGCCGCATCAATATAAATTCCCACGTCCGAATAATTCAAATGATTAAAACCAGATTCTTCCATAGCTTTTACACCATTTCCTTGAATTTCTATATCTTCAATCACGTATGGATCAATATCGCTCCCACTACCAGTTATAAAGGAATAATGAGCCCAATCACTCGGTGAACTGATATTAATAGGAGCAACCACAGTATAATCTGAGGTTAATGGAAAATGTTCTTGCTTTCCTTCTTGATTTATAGAATCCTCCTTGACAGAATTATTATCGAGTAATCGTGGAAAAGTTGTATTTAAACTAATAAAACTCATAAAAAGTAGGAGGCAAATGATCCCAATAACAAACTCTCTGATTTTTATATGTGTAAAATTATATAATCTATTTTCTCTAATTTTTTCTCACTTCTTCATTGGATTATTAAGATATAACTTACCCTAGGATTTATTTAGATAATATTGATATTTAAAACTTTTTATAAAATAATAAATCATAATTAAACCTAATAAGTATCCAGAAAAAGAAAAGCCACTAATTTAAAGAAAGTTATTATAAGTCTTGTGTTAATTTGATACCGAATTCTTTGCATTTTGGAAGGTCCTCACTTGTTATAGGACCTTTTGAAGTACCGGCACCCTCCACTTTTATAGACAATCCAGGACTTGCTTTTGGTAACTCCGGCAACGCTTCACTGATCTGTTCCTCCATCTTTTTCACAGCTTTTTCAAAATCTTTTGTTATATAGGTATCAAATACTGCATACGCATTTGCTTTTATTTGGGATTTTGGAAGCTTATTGATAAATTTCTTTATCGAGCCTACGTGCTTGCCAAAATGATTCGGGGAGCCTATTAAAATTAAGTCATAAGAAGCTTCTTTTTTGAGGTCTACATCTTTTACATTGTTAACTATTGCTTCATTACCCTCAATAGAACTAATCCCTTCTGCTATTAATTTAGCTACTTTTTCAGTATTTCCATATTTTGTATAATATACTATTAGAACTTTCAGTTTGATACACCTCTTTTAAAAATATTGTTTAAATTCAACATTACTAATTAAACTTAATAATTAAATTTTTTCATGAAATTCTGTTATTATAATAGTGGTTTAACGCACTTTTGGCAAATTAATTAATTACTTATTGATTTCTGAGCCATTATGTCGTTAATAACTTTTTTAAATACCGTATAAGGTTGAGCTCCATAAATCAACCTATTTTCAACAATAAAGGCAGGAACACCATTTATACCATACTTTTTTACTTCTTTTAAGGATTGTTGAACCACTTCGAAAGGTTCATTGGTATCCAAGTAACTCGAAATCTCATCCTCGTCTAATCCCACTGATTCAGCAAGATTTAATAATAAACTTTTATCTCCAATATCTTTACCTTCCAACCAATAAGCATCCATTACGAATTTATGAAATTCTTCAAATTTCCCCTTTTTTCGAGCAAATTCTGAAATATAGAGCGCCAATCGCGAATTCGGTAATTTATCTGAAAATTTGAGCTTTAAATCATCCTCATCCGCAAGACGTTTAACGTTAGCGAACGCCGTTTCTAAATATCCCTTTGGAAAGGGCAATTCTTCTGTTAATGCGCCTCCCTTTGGAGTTTCTGGATGAATCTCAAATGGCTTCCATTCAACATCAAGATCGTACTCTTTTTTGAGTTGCTCTATTCGATGATACCCAATATAGCAAAATGGACAAATATAGTCAGAATAGGCTATAACTTTTAACTTTTGTTCACTCATATGTAGGTTTAAGAAGAATGATCAATCTTATATACTTTTTTCAAATAAAAATTAAGTAAATTAGGGCTAATTTTTTGTTTATTAATTTCGTAAACAAAAGTGTTTCTCATAGTTAGAAATTTACTTAGGCATGAATATAAAGAAAAAAGTATAAATATTCCCATTTAACAATCTAGTCAATTAGGACAAGGGAATTCTACCAAAATAAAAATAATAATATTTTAAGATTCATCCTATTAGCTTTTTCCGCTTCCAATGAAACCAAAGGTCACCTAGCAGTTGAACTGTTCCAGGTATCAGTGCAAAATAAGCACCCAAGATGATATATATTATCGTTATTACAACATACCAAATGAGCGCACTCCTTAGAAATGGAGTTATTGGATCCATACGACGCAACGGATATAATAGAATGAGGCTTAGAATATTGATCGCAATAATGATATACATTGAAACTGTCGCATCGAAATAAAAACTCTGAGGAAATTGAATATTCCAAACAATTGCTAAGATTATTGCCACTATATTACATATGGCAATCCATATTACAAAAGTAGGGATGAAACTTTTAGGAGCATCCTTTCTTTCAAGTGTCATACTATCATGGAGGAGAGCTTGCTTAAAAAAGGTTGATATTATACTTCATTAGGAAATCTATCTTTTAAGCTTAGGATGGCTAGATTGATAATAGAAAGGAATTATTTGAAAATAATAAATGTTGAATTTCCATTATCTAAAACACTTAAATTTCGTCCTAATGGTTAATTTTATTCTTACTGAAGTTAAAACAAGGATTGTAAGTGTTAGTTTAAAGGTTTAAATATTGTTAGGACGATTAAATAATATAGTAAATTTTCGTTTAAAGAAAATTAAAAAAATTGAGGAAAACCATGAAAATTGGAAAGAAACAAATCAAATTTTTGTTCACAATCTCGTTTGGGACGAATATTTCTTCAATGATATTAGGAAGTTTACATTATATTATTGGTTTAAACATTGTAATTGGAACAATCTTGAGTATTGCTATAGTTCTATCTTGGCTTTTGAATAGTATTTTAATTGTAATTAATGATTTTAAAATTGAAAAATCCAATAGTATAGGGAAAAAAATTAACCGACTTGGGTATGGATTTCTTGGTGTGCAAATCATTGCAATTTTTCTGTTAGTAGGGGGATTATTTCTCTTAAATGCAAACTGGTTTAGTCCTTTCATGCAATATTCATTAATATTGATTGGATATTTTAGTTTTTTTGCCTATGGAAGTGTATTTTCGTATTTAAATCTTCGAGTTCTTGATAATCGGGAGGTGTGGAAGGGTGAATAAACTCATAATTGTTAAGGTTACTTTGGGGTTTCTTTCTATTTTGGTGTTAATTGTTGGAGCTTTCTGGGCGTACTTACTCTTCTTTGGAGGGAGAGTCTTGCGAGGGATTACTATAGTCATAGAAGAATTCGTAGCTCAAAGTTCAGTTTTAATGTTGGCTCTATGTATTACTGTCACGATTTTACTGCTGAAATTATTAGCCTCAAGAAGAGCTAAACATCCGAAGCAATATTATACAATTATACTTATTGGCTTAACGATTTCAGGGTTAAATGCAGGTTCTTTACTAGCAACGCCTTATACTATAATCAATGCGGATCTTGAGTTTGAAGATGCCTTTGGTCCTAATTGGGAGAGTTCTATCCCTCCAGATGTGCTAAATTATTTTTTACCAACCCCTTACTTTTTCTCATCTCATTTTCTTTCAATTCCAGAGCAAGCGATTAACTTAGAAACGGATATTCTATTTTATGAAGGAGAAAATATCACTTTATATTTCGATGTATATACCCCTGTAAAACCAGCTTCTCAATTACCGGGCAATGGAAGTATCATCATTAATCTACATCCAGGTGCTTGGATGTCTGGAGGAAAAGGGACTTGGAATATGATATCTACTAGCAAGTATTTAGCTGGCCAAGGATATGTTGTGTTTGATATTGAGTATGGATTAATTGATTGGTTTGAGTACGGTGCAGAGGCTCCCGATACCCCTGAATATGTAATGGGGAATTTTACGATAGAAGATCAAATTAGACATATTGGTATTTTCACAAATAGATGTGAAAGCGAATTTGCAGCGACTTATGGAGCAAATTTAAACTCTGTATACTTTATGGGTCGATCAGCGGGCGCACATTTAGCAGGTGTGGCAGGTTTAGGCTACAATTATGATTATCATAATACGACTTTTAGTTCTAATATGGTAATTAAAGGGGTAATTCCATTATATCCACCTTCTGCTGCTCCAGAATTACTACTTAAAGAAAATAGGAGCACAAATCCCGATCTCTATGATGCATATGATTTAGTTCATTTAGCTGACGCTCTTGATCCATCAGTACTTATCTTTCAAGGTACAAGCGATGGTCAGGTTAGGATTGAAGAAGTAATGGCATTAGAAACGGGTCTAGAGTCTAAAGGAGTAGATTGCTGTCTCCTTAAGTTTCCATTCGCAGGTCATGCCAATGATTTTGTTTTAAGTACCAATATAGGGCAAGTCTGGATATATTACCTAGAGAGATTCTTATATTTGACCCAAAATATTTCTTAGAAAACAAGCTGGATATAAGTAAGCTTAATTATAATGAGATTTAAAAAAAGCAAAAAGTGACCCACGCTTTCCTTACTATATTCATTGGTTTAATATCGATTTGATCCAGGGCATTTCTTTCTGTAACTATCTTAACTCCAATTAGACTTTCTTTCGTATCCATGATTAATTTTTCAATATGAAATGACTCAGGAATGAATTTTTTACTACATACAGGACATTTTATTTTTGCCCGTAGAGGATCATTTTGCATTATACTTCATATGGATTCTATTTATAATACCTATTACGCTTTGTAGCAATATAATTTTTTTTTAATCTAAAATGCTAGAGACTTACATTCAAAGTTCCCAATAGTATCAGTGTTAAATAGTCTTTTTTATTTTAAAGTGCAATTGTAAAATTGTTTCTGATGCAATTGAACTTTCAAAATTTAAAGAATTCAAACTTTGCTAAATTAATTTTGGTAATATGTAGTTCTTCAAATTCGAATTTAGCAAATAAATTAAGTAAGAAAATTGAACGAATTGAAAATTTGAATTGTAAATTCTTTTCTTGCCTAAAATGTCACAAATTCACCAGATTTGCTACTTTATTGTACAAAATTACCCCGAAATATTAAATTGATAATTATTTTACTATATGTAAAGATCAATTAATCTATAAAATTTAATCATGAGATCTACACTAATAAAGAATAAATCAATTATAATACTGGTATTAGCTACAATAATACTATTAACTCCATCATTCTTTATTCAATCATGGATTAGGATGGATAATAAGTACTCAGCAGTAGATAGCGAATTTAAAGATCTTAAAGAATCGGGGTTTTGGATTTTATCTTCACCGATTCACATCGATAACAATTGGTCTGCTACAGCGAGCACCTATGAGTGGTGTTCCGGTTTAGGAACTGCTCTAAACCCTTATATTATTGAGAATGTGACTATTGATGCTCAAAATTCTGGAAACTGCATCTTAATAGAGAATACAAACGATCATTTCAAAATCCAAAATTGCACCTTAATAAATTCACAAGCATCTCCCAATAGTGCAATCCGATTGGATTCCTCAAGCAATGGTAAAATCCTTGATAATAATATTACGAATAATGCTGGTCGTGGTATCAATCTATATGATACTACAAACATATTTATCGAAGATAATCATATGGTGAATAATGGTTATGGCATAACTTTAACATATAGCGATGGAAACATTGTATCGAATAATTATATACAAGATAGCGGCAGATATGGAATATATATTTATCAAAGTGATGATAATTTAATCATAGAGAATGAAGTAAACCATAACGGATTCTACGCTATAGAACACGGAATCTACATTACTGAAGGCTCTGTTGACAGTACCAATAATACCATAAAACATAATTACATTCATAATAATAGGTTAAGCGGAATTCGCATTAATTCTTGTGACGACAATAAGATTTTTGGAAACATTATTGAAAATAACGTGCAAAATGCCATTTCTTTGGATGATAGTGATGATATTTCAATTATAGGTAATGTAATTCACGGAAGCATTGTTATTCTTTCAAGTTTAAACACGATACAAGAATGGAATGCTTTGGATTATGTGTTAGATCCATTTATTATCGATGAGCTTGGAAGTGGGAATTTCACTTGGGAGGAAGTTTCCCAATTCGCGTGGTGCTCGGGTGATGGAAGCTATAATAATCCTTATAGAATTGCAAGTGTGGTGATAGATGCGCAATCAGCAGGATCCTGTATTCGAATAAAAAACTCTTATAGTAAGTATTTTATCATAGATGGTTGTCTCCTAATGAATGCTGAAGCCTCTGGAAATGACGCCGGGATAAAATTAGACTGGGTTCATAACGGGACCATCCTAAATTGTGATATAACGGAAAATTATGTTGGCATTTACTTATCTCACTCAGAAAATGTAACAATCAAGGGTACTAGCCTGGATGACAATGGCGGTCAAGGAATTGTCCTATACCAAAGTAAGAATAATAAAATTATAGACAATGAGCAAAGTGGAAGCTTATATTACGGTTTATTCCTTAATGCTGGTAGCGATAATAACTTGGTTAGCGGTAATTATTTTCAAGATAATACAGGAGAACCAACTTATGGCGATGGAATTCGAATTTTAGACAGTGAAAGTAATAATGTCACTGATAATTTCCTTATTTATAATGATAAAGGGATATATATTCGAGATAATTCTAATTATAACAGAATAATTAATAACACCATCCATGACAATACGGTTTATGGTGCACTCGTAGTAGCCAATACTAGAGAAAGCCACGATAATTACTTTTATTTGAATTCATTCGATAACCCATCAACGCAAAATGCTTTTGACAATGGAACTGCTACTATTTGGGATAATGACACCATCGGTAACTATTGGAGCGATTATGGTGGAGTTGATGCTAATGATGATGGAAGAGGTGACTCTGAATACTTTATTCCCGGTATAGACGCGGGAGTCGATCATTTTCCAATATGGGATGACGGAGACGATATAGCACCAATAATAATCATAATTAGTCCTCTTAATAATTCAAAATACTCTACAACTGCACCTACTTACTCAATCACCATTACTGAATTAAATCTTGATACCTATTACTATGTAATTTCAGGACCATCAGTATACAAAATTCAAATCATCTACAGTTTATCAGGATCTGTTGATCAATCCATATGGAACGCATTACCAGCAGGGACATATAATTTCACAGTGTACGTAAATGATACCGCGGGAAATTTAGCTTCAGCCAGTGTGACCGTAATAAAAGAAAATTTACCAGACACAACACCAGCAATTCCATTTGGCAATTTCTATCTCATTGTTGGCGCGTTAAGCATTGCTTTTCTGCTAATATCAGTCAAGTATAAACGTAAGAAGATAATCTAATTACTTTTTCTTTTTTATTTTATATTATTTATTATTATTATTGTTGTTATACACATCTTTTATTCTGATAGATATCTATCTGTAAGGAGACGAGCGAACAATTATAAGTTTTGCAATGGGACGGAAGAGAAAGATAACAACTCGTATGGTTCTCATTCTAGTTTTCATATCTCGTATACCTTATAAATTCAACACATTGAATCGAATGTTTTAGGAATTCTCATGAATTAGAAGATGAATATTATATATGATCTATCATCGGGTTAATTTTGAAGATAATTAACTATAAAACTTTTTTGGAAATTTTAAAGCTTCCAATAATGGGTTTAGAATCTTATTAGAATAATCTGGGAATTCCAATATTTTGCCCACTTCATCACTCAGAAATCTCCTTATTGCCCAGAACACATTCTCCTTATTAATAATACCATTTTCTATATTATCAATTCGGCTTTTCAAATTCAATTTGGTTAATTCAACTGAAACTAAATAATAAACGAAGGACTTAAAAGCGCCCTTTATTAATTCTATATCATCTTGGTTCAAATCATAACTTTCATGAACAACTTTATTGCGTAATTTACGAGTCTCTCTTAGTAAATCTTCGAGTTGGTCAGGAAAGGGGGATTCATTAACTTTTTGGTCCAAATCCTCCTTCTTGGGATTATCATTGCTAGCAACACAGTACTCTTTTAAATTTGCGTAAAAGCGTATTAATGATTTGAACGGATCAACTTTTTCTGTATAAAATCCACGAGATAAGGAACCTAATTTCTCAATATGAATATTAGTTAATGACTGTTTGATGTCAGAAATAATATCTTTGATAGTCTCATCAAAATAGTTTGTATAATCCATATATGGCTTCGGAAAACTATAGAGATTATAGAAATAATGCGTCCCAAACTCATTAAATGACAAGAGACTTTTACCTTCTTTTTCAATTAGTTCTTTTTTAGCAATTTCCGCAATAAATCTTAAAGTATAGCCACAAATAGGGCAAAAAGTAACCCACACTTTACGTACTATATTCATTGGTTTAATTTCGGTTTGATCCAATGCATTTTTTTCTGGAACTATCCTAGTTCCTATAATACTTTCTTTCGTATCCATGATTAATTTTTCAATGTGAAACGACTTAGGAATAAATTTTTTACTACATACAGGACATTTTATTTTTGCCCGTTGAGGATCATTTTGCATAATACGTTATATGGATTCTATTTATAATACTCATTACGCTTTAAAGCAATATAAATTTTTTTTTAATCTAGAATGTTGAGAAAAATCTTAACATAAAAGAATTAAAAAAGGTTTCAGATAATACTTCTAAAGTATTAGAATTCTAATATACCATTTAATTTATAAATGGAATTGCTAAATTTAGAAAGTAAAACATATCCTCCATACAAGAATATTCTTTGAGCAAGAATATATATATTCGTTTTTTAATATTAATTACAGAGCACTATTCCAATTAGAGAAAAAAGGGTTAAAAAAATGACCGAAGAATTTATGAATCTTTTTCGTAAATATTCAGTGAACGAATCAAAAAAACATGTCCCGTTCCAAATAAAAAATTTTTAAGCAGGAAGAATAAGCATGGAGGAAGTTTGAACGAATGTACGATGCAACTTTTAAAATTGTAATATTTGGAGACCCAGATGTGGGAAAAGAGACGCTTGCTCAGAGATTTGTAACAAATTTATTTGCTTCAGACTCCAAAATGACAATAGGTGTAGATTTTGAAGTTAAAAGCCTAATTGTGGATAAACAAAAAGTTAAGTTACAAATATGGGATTTTGGTGGAGAAGAAAGATTCCGATTTTTACTACCCACTTATGTAAGAGGCGCAAGAGGGGGAATCTTTATGTATGATATTACAAATTACTCTTCAATTGCTCATATAGATGATTGGTTGACAGTAATAAAAAAAGAAATCAGAAAGGAGGATACATTTCCTATAATTGTTGTAGGGGGAAAAGCAGATATGGCAGAAAACCGAGAAGTATCTGGTTCGGAAGGAATAAAAATTGCGAAATCAAGGGGAGTTGATGGGTTTATTGAAATTAGCACTAAAACGGGAGAGAACGTCGAAGCGGCTTTCGAAGCGCTAACAAGATTAATGTTAAATGATGCCAGAACAACAACAGTAGAAGTTAAACCTGCTGTTATTGTTGAAATTGGATTAGAACAAATGAAAGAAAGTGTTCAAAGCTATTTAAATCAAAAATCTAAAACAAACAAACAGATAACTCGCGCTACGACAATTAAAGCGATTAAAAAATCACTAAAACTAGCAGAAAAAGACACATCCAGGGATGAGGATATATGGTCTTTTGCTATAAATTTAAGCAAATCAATTCGTACAAGAACTACTCCTAAAACAATTTATTTTCAGTGAATAATAAGCTTTTCTCTAAGCGTTAAAGTTAAATTTTAAGAATTAATGCTAAATGTACTCAAAAAATAGATTTTAAAAAATCAATAATATAATTATGGAAGTAAATACTACCCAATACTAACTGAAAGAAGTGTTGTTGACTAATGGATAAGGAACAAATAGGTATGTGTGGAGCATATTGTGGGATATGCGAATGGAAAGAAAAAGTTAACTGCTTGGGATGCCAAGCATGTAAAGGCGAGATGTTCTATGGAGAATGTGCGGTAGCAAAATGTTGTTATAATAAAGGATATCTTCATTGTGGTTTTTGCCCAGATCTACCCTGTACGGAGCTTCAACAAGCATTCGATCATCCAGAACATGGTGATCATGGTGAAAGATTGGCTAATTTGAAGAACTGGGCCAAGGGAGATGAAACTATTCTAAAATTAAGAACATTTCCTAAGGAAGTATAGCTTGGGGATCATAATAAAAAAAAGAAGTAAGATTAGAAAAAATAAAGACATTCTTTTTTCGTAAAATAACTGAGATTAAAAGATTGAATCCTATTTGTAGAACTTAAAAATAAGTATTATCTCTTAAATAAAAAATTATAAATCAATATTATCTAAACTTAATTTATTAAACAAAAGAAATCTCTATTGTTGATGTATAATGTCTGAAGAGTATGATTATCTTTTTAAGTCGATTGTTATAGGAGATGGAGGAGTAGGTAAAACATCTCTATCTCGGAGATTTTCAAAAGGTATTTTTACCGAAGATTATAAAATGACCATTGGAGTAGATTTCCATGTTAAAACTATAACCATAGAAACAACTGAAGGCGTAATTACGTGTAAATTGCAACTATGGGACACGGGGGGACAGGAACGATTCGGTCATATAAGACCTATGTATTATCAGGGATCTTTAGGAGCCGTTTTAGTTTACGATGTTACAAATTATGCTAGTTTTGAGCATCTTCCTCAATGGATTGAAGAAGTGCGTACAAATATAAAATTTGAAATACCCCTATTGTTGGTAGGTAGTAAAAGCGATTTAGCTGACCAGAGATCGGTTTCTATAGGAGAAATTAATAATTTCACTAGAGCTTTCAATCTCTTTTATATGGAAACCTCAGCAAAAACTGGTGATGGTGTTAAGAATTGTTTCTATATATTAACTTGCCTTATGCTTGGAGCTGGAGTACCTGAACAGTTAATCGCAAATCAAACGGTGTTTAGTCCAGGACAAATCACTTTATAATTAGGAACTGCGCCAGAAAAAGATGTATTTAAAGAAAGTTATTCAATATCATATATTTCTCCTAAACTTAGCCAATCTAATCGAAGAATGATAAATATATTTAAAAATATCTTGTTAAATTTTATATACAATGAGGTTAAAATGTTTAACATCGATTAATATTTAAAAAAAATTAAAATTTATTTTTTAAAGGATAATGAGGTTATCTTAATTGTCTAAACTCCTAATTAAGGAACCTAAAGAAATTGGGAATATCTTAATTAAAAACAGGCTAGTGAGATCAGCAACATTTACCCGCATGGCTTCAGAAGATGGTAATGTTAATAATGAACTTGTCGAATTCTATAAAGTATTGGCTAAAGGTGGAGTGGGATTAATTGTGACTGGACTTTCTTACGTACACCCCAGTGGACACGGATATCCAAATCAATTAGGTATAGATAGAGATGATTTAATTCCAGGTTTAAAAAGGATTGCTGACACCATTCATGAAAATGGAGATGGATGTAAAGCAGCTATACAACTTGCTCATAATGGTCGTCAATCAATGACGATAGGTCTAGAACCTATTGCTCCATCTGCAATTCTAGAACCTATGAGCAACAATATGCCCCGCAAAATGACAATCGATGAAATAAAGGAAACTATAATAGCTTTTGCAGAAGCTACAAGAAGAGGAAAGGAAGCGGGTTTTGATGCGATTCAACTCCATGCAGCTCATGGTTATCTCTTAAGTGAATTTTTATCTCCCCATACAAATAAAAGAACAGATGAATATGGAGGATCGATTGAAAATAGGACGAGAATTATAAAGGAAATTTACAATGAAATTGTAAAACGAGTTGGAAAAGATTTTCCAATTATGATTAAGATAAATGCTGTTGATTATATAGAAGATGGAATCAATATACATGATTCTAAGAAGATTGCATCGATCCTCTCAAAAATGGGGTTTGCAGCCATCGAAATTAGTGGAGGAATGTGGGAAGTGGCATTAAAGAGTAAAGAAGAACTAGGATGGATGCCGGCAATGTTACCAGAAAGTCGCGTTGATATATTATCTAAAAATAAAGAGGCATATCATTTACCATACGCTAAGGAAATTAAGCCAGTAATTAATAAACCTTTAATCTTGGTCGGAGGATTAAGATCATTAGAAGTAATTGAAGATATCTTAAAAGAAGGATATGTGGATTTTATCGCACTCAGTCGCCCACTAATTAGAGAACCAGATCTCCCAAATAAGTGGTTTAAAGGAATTGGTGAATTAAAATCTGAATGCATTTCGTGTAATGGTTGTGTGGGAAGTATTCTTCAAGGTAAAATTCGATGTATTCAAAAAAAATAATAAAAATTTACTTTTTAAAACCTTCATCAACCATGTTCCCTTTATAATTAGGGACTGTAACAGATAAAACCTTCCCTAAAATAAAATCGCCTCAGAAGTATAACTCCATATCATTGAACTTTTAACACGTCCATGTCAAGTTCTCACCCAAATGCCTTTTCATCATCGGCTAATAGTTAAAATAGTTCTTGCCCCTATAAATTTTTCCTATTCACAATAGCAAATACCAAGGGAATTCACTTTTCTTTCAATATAAATCCCTTTCTGTGGTAAACCCTGTTCAAATAAGGAAATTTTTTTGCTTTAAGTCCGAATGAGAATTAGAGGAATTACAAAAGAAGATATAATTGATGCTATTTATAATCCCGATAAGAAGTTAAATGATTCCTTAGGAAACATCATTACTCTTAAATTAAAAAGAAAGTATCTCTTCCTAAGAAAGTATAACTCTTACTAGAAAATATATATTTTCTTAAATTTTAGAATTATTGTTCACTTCTTTGTTGTTCGGGACTTATACAAGGATGTAAGCGAATATCAATAGAATATGGGTTTGAAGATTCGTTTAACTCTAGGGAACTTGTTAATTTCTTCAAATTCTGCATCAAATGATACATCCAATCTGCTAATTTGACATTTAGAGGGGAATCATAAAACGGGATATGGGGCTTTATATCAACCACAGGTGTATTATCTATGGCATCTAATCCCTCCACAATTAATGTTGCCCCTTTTCTTTCAATTAGTTTAACAGTTGTTTTACAAATTGGATTTGGTCTTACAGGAGATCGTGTGGCAAAGATTCCCTTAATTGGCATTTCTTTTAATCCTGCTGGATGTACTTTTTTAATTTGGCGCGCATTATCAGGAACTTTATTAGTCCAGAACAATACAACGATGTGAGAAAACTCTTCAATCCCATCTAAGCAGTCTACGTATTCTTTATTTATTATAATCTCAGATTTTTGCAAATCAGTTCCTTGACTTACGGCAGCATCAAAATCTAATTTGATGTCTTTGTTTGAATATTTTAGGACTTCCTTATCTGCTTTACTCTTTACGATACCAATTGGTCTTATTATATACTCAGACATAGTGCTCTTTATTAACATTTAATAATTCATACTATTTCATAATTTAGTATTACTATTATTATTTATGGATTGCATTTTTCATCTCATTCAAATGACTATTGAAGAATTAATTCCGAGATTAGCACAATGCTAATTATATTAACGGAATAATATTTAATCCTTTTTTTTAAGTAGAATTTTTTCTTTTTTCAGAATGATGAAATTATCTTTCAGAATGCTAAAATCGAGTGTTTTAAGAAAATTTTGAAATATGGGTATTACATTTTCGTCAATTAAAGGGTGAATATCGATAATAATCAAATAATTATCAAATCTATGCTTAAAATAAACAAAATCTTTATCGTAAGTAATTAGGATGCGTTTCTCAACCCTTGCAAGTTCCATTAATTCACTATTTTTAACTCCTCTTCTATTTAAATCTTGAACCGTTTTGACTTCATGTCCATTTAAAACTAATTGGTTCTTTAATTTAGAGGACACATTCTCATCTAATAAAAATCTTAACTTATGTGATACTGGCACTACTTTCTTCCTCGATATACTTTCGTGCATACCTAATAGCAGCGGATATATCATCTTTAGTTAATTGTGGATATGAATCTATAATCTCCTCAAAAGTTTTCCCTGTTTCTAACCATTCAAGAATAAGTGATATCATGATTCTTGTCCCTTTAATACGAGGTTTACCATGACATATTTCTGGATTTATATCAATTCGTTCTTCATCAATCATTTTACTATAACAACTTTTTTAAAATATTAGTATTCTACTTCGGTTTTTAGAAAAACTTAAAGAACAACTTATCGCGCTTAGATGCGCTTCTATGTTTTAATATAGTAACCCAAATATAAATATGTAATTATAATTCTCAATACGATAATAACTGTTTATATAGAGTTAATACTGAATTCTTACCAGATTTCTGAAGCGAAAATTAGTTTAATAATAACTTTTGGGGATATACATTAAATCAACGATTAAATCAGATATACATTGTGCTGTAGAATGGAGTTTATCCATATCTATCTTGTCAAGAGTATCCTCTGATGTCAACAGATAATACGGTGATCTAATCCAATGGATAACGTTTAAATCTGCTTTCATGGCAAAATGACCCGCTTCTCCGATTGGAGGGGTTGCGAAAAAATTATCAGGAATTAACATCATCCTCTCAATATCATAATCTCTACAGGCTTTAATAACCGGGGCTACAAGATGTTCATTTCGGGTGATAAAAAGAGCTCCGATAGATAAATTGTTAGTTAGTCTAAAATCATGACTAATAGGATCTTCTTCAACTTCTTTAGCACACAGATGCTCTAAGTTTAAATCTACAAGTACATTTTTTAATAGGGTATCTTTATATTTAATGGCAAATGATTCAGCACCTATCCCGCCATATAAATGCCCTACTGTTAAACAAAAGAGCAGCGTTCTTGGACGTTTTTCTTTCGGAACTTTTGACCATGCTCTTAGCTGAGCTAATACCATCGCTACTCCGGTACCATCCTCAGAGGCTCCCTTAAAAGCCGAATCATGATGAGTTGAAATCATTATCATTTCCTCCGAATTTCCCGGTAAAATACCCCAAATATTATGTGCAACGCTTGGTTCTTGAGATCCTTCCAAAACTAATGTACTTTGAGCACCTCCATCCCTTAGTATCTCCCGAACCTTCATGCCATCATATTTCCCAACAAATAATGCCGGAATCGGTTTCATGACCCCATCATACGGACCCCAATGGCTATTAATGTTTGAGGGATAATCCCGTAAAATTAATACCAATCCCAACGCACCTCTATCATACGCACGCCAGTACACCGAATCCTCTCGTCTTTTTCCTCCTAAAGCTTGAGGAGGTAAGTTAGCTAATACAAATGTTAAGATGAGCTCAGTGGTAGCATCAATTGATTTTGAAGGATCCGATAAATAGAATAGCTTAGTTAATTTTAATAATTTCCCTAAAGGTAAGCTGGGACATTCAATATCCGCGACTACAATCTTATCTCGGACATCGTTTTTCTTAAAATCTTTCTCTTCCCCCGTTTCAACATATACCAAGGGTGCAGTTATACCATCCTCCGCTGTAAATCCAGAATTAAGCATGTAAAAGCTTGGAACTTCTATCTCCTCACTTTCCGTTGTTATGGTTAATTTCCAGTTTTTAGCACTCCAATTAATAACGTCCACAGGTTCCTTTTTAACAGATTCCAATCCCAATTCTTTACATTTATTTACTAAAAAATCCTCAATCTCATGAGCGTATTCCGTACCAATTCTCCGGTGTGGAACTTTACATATAGCTTCTAGGTCTTTCTGAATCTGAACTGAGTTTGGGACTTCAGCTCTAAGCTTTTGTGGTTCTGTTTCAAGGAGTATTTGTTCAGCCCTTTTCCTAATCCTTCTCATTGTGGGCATTAACTTTAACAAATTAAAAATAAACTTCCTCTTTGATAATCGAAATTCTACTACTCGTTCAGCTTCGGTTTGAATTTCATTCATAATTAGTTTATATTCACTTCATACTTAAATAAAGTTAATTAGTTTCATTCCCGTTGGAATTAAAAAAAGAATTGTAAAAAATTAATTTTAATTACGTGTTTATTCTGGCGGTTTTTGCCTTATCTAAGAATATGTCTCTTCCGTATTTGACCATATTTGGAGATGCAACGCATTTACCCATATTATAATATTTATAATTTTCAGTTCGCTAGGGACGTATACTATCATTAAGCGCTCCAAATACCCAGAATAATCCGTTGGGAAAATTCATGGTGTATTAAGCATGTTCAAATAGAAGAAGAAAATAAAGAATAGCACAAATATAATCTAATCAAATGAATAGAAAAAAGTTAAAATTATTAAAACATTATTTTAGAAGAGGTGTTCTATGAATGAGTTCAAGCGTTATTCGTGTCAGTAATCTCTCTAAACATTTTGATGAAATTAAAGCTGTTGATGATGTAAGCTTTTCTGTAGAAGGAGGAGAAATTTTTGGATTTCTTGGTCCCAATGGGGCGGGAAAAACAACCACAATCCGAATGATGACTGGAGTATTGAAACCCACCCAAGGTATTATAGAGATTTATGGAAAAAATATATGGAAAAACCAGATTCTGATTAAACAGATTCTTGGGAATGTTCCAGAAGAGGCTAATGTCTATATGGATTTAACGGGATTAAAAAATCTTGAATTTATTGGTGAACTGTACAGCATTCCTAAAGAACAACGAAAAAAGAGAGCCTTGAATCTTCTTAAGAAATTTGAATTATTTGAGAGAAAAGACAGCTTGGCAAAAAAATATTCGAAAGGAATGAAGCAGAGATTGCTGTTATGTATGGCGCTTATGAGTGAACCGAAGGTTCTGTTCTTAGATGAGCCTACTTCTGGCTTAGATGTACAATCCAGTATTATTATAAAAAATTTAATAAAAGAATATAATAAAAATGGTTTAACAATCTTTTTAACAACCCACAATATGGATATCGCAAATGAATTATGTGATAGGATTGCAATAATCAATAAAGGTAAAATCATAAAACTGGATACACCTCAGAATTTACGAACCATAGAAAAAGAATACCAATCCATTACTCTCCATCTTTCGAAAGATATTGCGCTTTCTGAAATTGAACAATTACCCGAGATTAATTCTGTCAAAAAAATAAAAGATTATTATCATATTACCGTCAAGGATTTAGATAACGCGATTGAACAGTTAGTTAACCTTACCAAATCAAAGAATATTAAGATTAAAAAGATCAATACTCCAGAACCATCACTAGAAGAAGTATTTATTAACGCAATTAATGGAGGGATGAGCAATTAAAGAAGAGATTTTTGAAGTAAAAACTAAATTTGAAAACTTTACTATCCAAATTAAACGCTCTTTCGCAATCAGTAAGAAGGATTTACGCATATATTATAATAAAGGTCCAGTGGTCATCCAAGGGATTCTCTTTCCAATTATGCTCTTTCTGGCATTTACCGTTGGAAGACATATTATCCCAGTTTACATCATTTCAGGCTTAATGGCAATGGTGCTTTTTTTAACATCGACTTCTATTGGTCCAGTAGTGTTCCCCTGGGAAACGAGACAAAAAACGCTGGAACGATTAATAACCTGTCCCGTTTCTATAAGAACAATACTCCTTGGAAATGTCTGGAGCTCATTCATCTTTGGATGTATATTTTCCATAGTTCCTCTCTTATTAGGCATAGTGTTCTTTGAGCTATGGAAAAGCATTAATTTATTGATCTTGATACCTGGGATAGTTTTGGCAGCATTTTCATTCTCTTCATTTAGCTTAATTCTTTCAGCACCTCCAACAGATACACCCGCCTCGACTATGATTCTGACGATTTTAATTAAATTTCCCTTAATATTCATCAGTCCATTATTTATGCCTATTACATTAACCCCAAATGTGTTTATCTCGCCTTTAACATATTTCTTAGATATTCTAAATATTGGTCTTGGAAAAATGAGCGCATTTGGTTCTTTAGGATTGTTTATTGATTTTGGTTTTTTGATGATTTTTGGATTTGGCTTTCTTTTCCTTGCCTTTATATTACACAAAAAAACACTTCAAAAGAGGTTTAAAGGTTAATACGTCTTCACCATAATATACTGCATAATATCTCTATATATATTGAGAGAATATGAATCTTCGCGAAACGGTTATTGTTCATAAATACTAACAAGCAATAGAACCTTTTAATATTTGAAGTGAAAGTCTAGCAAGCAAGTAAGAAAT
>CAYUTF010000013.1:43201-58368 GCA_964447495.1 uncultured archaeon | reverse complement strand
GTTTAGCAGACCAAGTTTCCTTTATATCCACTGCAGGAGGCGCAATGTTAGAAATTCTATCAGGAAAAGACTTGCCGATGATTAAAGCTTTAAGAGAGAAGAAACTCTAATTTTTTTTTCATATTTTATTATTTTAAGAATTTTATTATTTTAACATAAAGCATCTTAAATGTTTAATTCACTCATTTCTTAAAACTACATAATAAAATATAAATAAATAAAATAATGTCGAAAACGTTTACTTCAAAAGAATTAGAAGAAATAAAGGCTATTAACGTAGGTAAATGGGATATTATCTCTGAATATCATCGCATTGATTGGCTCAAAGCAGGACATAATGAAGAAGAGTCAAAGATTCACGGAATCGTAATTGCGATTGTGGGATACCAAGCACGATTAGGAAAGGAGGCTCAGAAATATAAATTAGAACAAAAAGGAAAAGAGAAGGGTATATCAATTACCCATAGAGAGAAAGAACAATGGATAACTGTTAAGGAATTTGATAAAATTATTAATAAGATTAGTGATAAATATTATAAGAAAGTTTTTTCTCCTGCTATAGAAAGTTTGTATGAAAAGGGCTATTCTTATGATGAAGTAAAGAAAGCTGTGGGGATTCCGTCAAAAATAGGAGTGAAGGTATCTTTAGATAAATTTTTACCTTTCTTATAATTAATAAAGAATTTAGGAAATAAATAACAATTTGATTAATTCTGATTCTCTACAAGTAAATAAATAACTTACAATTTCATTTTCATCTTATAGACCATAGTTAAACAGGATGTATATTTTTAAATCAGTCATTTGAAGAAAAAATCTATATTTAGATTCTTCTTAAATAAAATCAATAAAAAGGAGATAAGCGAGAAAAAATGGAAAACAAAGAAAATGAATATTTTACCAAGAAAGAGATCTTAGAGCGATTAAAATGGTTAGTAATTGCTATATGTTGTTTGAATGTTCTTATTACTATTAGTTTAATAGTATTCTTTTTATATTATAATCCTAATTTACTTCTATCGATATTATCAGCTATAATTCTAGGTTTTTTTGGTACTAAACTTTATAAAAAATATAAAAAATAGGTTTCTCAAATTAATTAATTTGAGATAACTAATTATTTTGTATCAATAATCTACATATATACTTCATATATAAAGTTCACACTATAGTAAGAAATTTTAATATCGTCTTTATAGTATTTAATAAAATATTTATTTTTTAATTATCTAAAATACTTATTAGAAATTTGGATAATATTAATAGTTATAAAAGTATTAAAAATGGGCCCGTGGTCTAGCCCGGTAAACTTGAAAGTGTAATAAACTTAAAAGCCTGGTATGACGTCCGCTTGACGTGCGGAAGGTCGCGTGTTCAATTCACGCCGGGCCCACTATAATAATATATAGGAGTTATGATATTATGCCAATCCGCGTTCGTTGGACGACTAAAGATTATTTTCCATTTGCATTAATGCTTTTAGGAACATGTGGTATCTTTCAAGTATTATTTATCTTTATAGCTCAATATCTTCTTAATGTAGGAAATGTTTATGTTGTAATTTTAATTCCAACTGGAGTAACAATTGCTTTATTTTTCGGTTCTATGATAATATTTGAATCTTATGCTCAAGTAGAAAGAAATCGAAAGCTTAAGACTCAATTTCAAAAGGCTCAAGGTCATTCCTCCAATATAGAGCGTTTTTTATATTTTCCAGTTGTTAGACCACTACTTATTATGTTCGCTATATTCACCGCTTTATTCTTTAGTTCATACTTCTTTTGTGCTACATTTTTAGGAAAAGCTTTATCATTTTTAGTGGCGGAAAATTTTGCTGCATTAATCTGTTTATTAATAGCGAATTTTATTGAAAAGCGCTATGGGAGAATTAAAAGGTATTAAATTTTCGCAAGAAATAATAACTTTAATTGCTATTAAAATTTAAATATTAAATTAAAAATAGTTATATCATAATCTATATAATATATTATTTTTAAAATTATAACTGTTCATTATTATAGACAATTATGGTTAAACTTGAAGTTCGATGTCCTATCTGTTCAACTAGAGGGCATATCGAAGTTTCGGAAGAAGAAGTGAAAAGTAGCACAAGAGGTTTATTTGCTGTAAATATTACAGAGGGAATTGTATGCTCACATTCTTTTATTGCTTACGTTGATAAAAATTTAGCCATTAGAGATACCTATACAGCAGATTTCCAAATTCAACTACCCGATATATTGCCAAAAAAAGAGGAAGAGGAAGATAAATCTCTTTCCGAGTTAATTGATGTCAGTTTGATCAAACTTAATTTAACAGTATCAAGTATTGCCTATATCTTTCGAGCTATGGTGTATAGAAATAAAGTCCTTGTAATATCAAACCAAGACTTTTTATTCGATAAACTAACACAATTTTTCGAATATATTACTCAGAATTCATTTGAATTATACATTCGATTTATAGATGAAGCTAATTTTAGAAATGAAAATTATAAAGACTACATAATTTTAAAGGGAAGTAATTTAATCAATGACCCGAATAAGATTTTTGAGAAGCAGAAATTAAATGTCGAGAAAACGATAGCACAACGATTCATAAGCGAGTATGAACCTACTTCCAGTTTAATAATAATGAAAAATGAAGTTCGGAAAACATATGAATTATCTAAATCAATCATAGAAATTATCCAGAGTCTTGAAAAAGGTAAAAATATTTACTTGAAACAATTAATTGAAGATTTAGAGAACAAACATAATATTAAAGTCTCCATGCCTTACTTAAACTTTTTATATGAAATTGTAGAGAACTATTTTAATGTGAAAATTCCAAAATCTTCTAATATTACGAATTTTCTTGGAACACTATAAAATTTGTTTAAAAAAATGCTCAGATATTGAATTGCGCACCAAATTTAATGGCTTTTTTTATTCCAAGTGAGAAGAATACTCTAAAATTGCTTTTATCTAATATCTGAGCACCTGCTTTCTCAACCTCAGCTTCCATATAGTTAAGTGCCTTTCTCCCAGTCATACGGGCAGTAGTGAATACAATTCCTTTTTTCCCATTAAGGGGTCCTATCCGTTTTATGATTTCATTAAATACAACTGGAGGAAATCCCCCATGAGTAGGCATTCCAAAAATTATCATCTCATAATTTGCTGGATTTAGAGTGTTAAGTTGGGGCTCTATTAAAGAAAAATCATTATTACGAAACTTCTCTAATACCTTTAACTTCTCACTAAATTTTCCTGTTATTTCTAATGAAAAATAACTCACTTCATGATTAATTAGAGTGCTCGCAATTGCTTCAGCAATCTTTTTTGTTCTTCCTCCCATTGTGAAATATATAATTAGTACTTTCATAACTCTAAAGATGCTTTCTTACGTAAAAAACTTTCTGGTTAGTGGCTCTACTCATAAAACAATCCAAAACGCAGTAATGTTACATTTTCTTTAGTTTTTATAATCATATTTATATGGCTAAATATCTTAAGAATAAATTAGAACGTTAGTTCTAATATAGAAGGCGATTATAAATGAATAAAACATTAATTATTGATATAATTTATACTGTAGCGATCTTAATTCTATTTCTTATTGTTGGTCTGATGTTGAATGCGTTTCTTGTTGGATCTCTCCCTCCCAGTTTTATTATTCCACCAGAAATGGTTAATTCAGGTATTTCTATCACTATTGGGTATATGGTTATCCCAATTATTTTTGGAGTTTTATTAGGAATAATTATTGGGATAATATCAATCAAAATTAGATATAAGGTAGTTAATCTGTTTTTTCAAATTTTGATTATTTTAGGAATTGCATTGCCCCCATTTTTTATCGGAATGTGGCTTCAATACACATTGTCATATCAACTACCTTTATTTCCAGCAATAGGAGATCCCTTTGTACCATCATTAATTTTGTGTGCATCAACAACATGTCTTATAACCAGACAAGTTCGTTCTAATTATACCCGAATATCTAAAGAGAAATATATAATTCCACATACTTTGCAAACAGTAATGAACATGGGGGTTATCTTTATTATAAGTTTTATTCTTGAAAGAGTTTTTAACCTTAGGGGGCTTTTTTGGGTACTCACTGAGGCTTTAGAATATAGCGATTATGCAATTGTTGAGTCGTGTATCTTTCTGATCGTAATTATAAACGTGATTGTTCTAGCTCTATCAAACGGTATATATATCTTTTATCATCATGTTTTAGCTGAGTCAGAGTCTCCTAGGGTTAAAGTATTTCGTGGGATTGTTGAAGAAAGAAGAGATAATATATTTAAGAATAGTATTGAATCAGATGATAATTTTAAAGAATTCATATTACATCGATTAGAATCACCTCTTACTATAATAGGGTTGCTAATTGTCATATTTGCTATAATTATAAGCATTTTTCCTGGAATTCTAACCCCTTATTCTGTAGATCACCTTTCTGGTTTTTTTGCTGGTCCTTATAATCCCCCAAGTCCTTCATATCCTTTAGGGCAGGCTTATCTTGGCCATGACGTCCTTGCTATATTGGTATATGGAATACAAAATGGTATGATTTTAGGAAGTATTCCTCTTCTTATTGGAATTGTTGGAGGGTTTACATTTAGCATCTTAAATAAACTCCACAGTATGATTGTATCGATATTAGTAGGGGCAATGATGTTACTCTTTTCTATTCCTACGGTGTTTTTAATAGCATTGGTGCTTAATATCAATGGAAGGGTCATAGAATCGGTCATTCTGTTAATAGGAATATTTTTGATTCCCGGATTCATGATATTACTTGGAGACCATGATTTTAATGCTAAAATCGCATTTAGAAAAATATTAATTTATAGCCCCTTATTCATGGGTTTTACAATAATTTTTATTGAAAGCCTAGGATTCATTGGCTTGATCGATTCATCAGTGCAATTAGGATCAAACATTAATTTAGCAAAAAACAACTTGTTTAGTTCACCTTGGGCATCTCTTTGGCCAGGATTAGGGTTATGGATATTAATAATAGGTTTCTTCTCTTTGTACTTTGGATTAAAGGAACCAGCTGTTTTTAATTTCCGTCGAAATAAGAAGTAATTCCTTTTTTTTAATTTTAATATTTTAGAAGAATTTCGTGAAAGGTGGATTTCACGAAGAAAAACCCATCTAAGATAGTTCATTTAACAAGATTTCAACGGACTTTCTTCGATATTCAATAACTTGCAATGCTTCTTTCAAATTTTCTACGTCCTTAATATAACCTTTCGCATCATTTTTAGTCTGTTCAAAGTTTTTCTCAAGTTTCCTTAAAATCGATAGTAACCATTCGTGTTTTGTGGAGAATGTATCCAAATCTTTATTTTCAAAGAGTTTGATAACATCATCAATAGTATCAAGCCAATCTTGGATGGATAAACTTGTTCTTTTTACATAGACTTTTTCCATCCATTTTTTTGCAAAAAAATTCAATTCTTCAGTTTCTTTTTTAATAGCTTTTAAAACTTTCTTTAACCCTATAGCAGCTTCTAATGTGGATGACATTGAGCGTATGGAAAGATATTCTTCACTTTTCTGGTCATTTATTTTAGGTAATAGACCAAATTTACCTAAAGGTCTAAAAGGGTCAATAATTTGTCCATGATATTCTTGAGCATGAACAATCGCATAGGCAAAGCCAGAAGCACAATATTCTACAGGCATCATCCCATCAAATCCTCCTACACTTCCCAGTTTTACAAACTCGTCAAAACTAACTTTATAGAGAGGGGCTAATTTTTCAAATGCATATTTTCCCCCTGGAGTGTCAACTAATCCAGGTCCAAAAACGAAAGTGGATATACCACTATTTTCTCCTAATTCACTAGCCAGAGAATATCCTAAAGATTGTAGAGCTGATTTTGAAGCCGAATAGGGAGCCAAATAAGCAGTCCCCTCATCTGAGGTTATAGTTACTATGACACCTCGCTTCCTATTAAGCATTTCCGGTAAAAATAAGTTTATACCAAATACTGCACCAAACAAATTAACATTAAACACTTTTATCCAATTTTCAATTGGCTGGTCTTTAATTGACCCGATAGTATAAATAATCGCGTTGTTGATGAGAATGTCTACTTTACCATAGATCTGATGGCTTTTTTTAAATAATTCTCTCATACTCTTCTCACTTGATACATCTGTTTTTATGAAAACTGCTTCTCCACCTTCTGATTTGATTAAATCTTCAACATCTTTACCAGTATCAGCAATCTCAGCAATAACAACTTTTGCTCCTAACCATGCTAAAGCTCTTGATAGTTCTTTTCCAATACCTTGGCCGCCTCCCGTGATAAGAGCGACCTCTCCTGAAAGATCTTTACGAGATAATCCCATTTTTTGTAATAATTCAATTAAATTTAAATAAGACATGATATTCACATTAGATACTATTATGAGAATGTATTAAATATTTAGGAGGTCAATTTTTGCACTTATCTTCATGGTTTATACTTCTTTATTGGCAGCCAACCATGAACTTTAGCTTTATATTGTAAATATTTATCTCCAAACCTTTTTTCTAATCCTCTTTCTTCGACTAGTGGAAGGTATATAAGATTTAAAATGAAAAAAAGTATGCAAAATCCTAATAACCACCAAGATCCAAATAAAACCGACTCTCCTAAAAGAATAATAATTACTCCAAGAATCATAGGATGCCGGATATATCTATATGGCCCTTTTATCACTAATTTTTGGGTTTCTAACTTTGAAATTGGCATTAGTGTACCTTTTCCTAACTTAAAGAAGATTTTTATACACCAACTTACTAAAATAAAACCAATAGCTATAATACCTATACCCGAAATAATTTGAAATATATTCCTATTGAGTATTCTCGTAATAGGTGTTTTTTCAATTAATATAATTATCAATGAAGGAATAATTGTAGTCACAATAAAAGGTAAAGAAAGTGAAATAATGAATTTTTTAATTTTTGCCATAGTTTTTGGACTTCGTTTTATCATCAAGATGCTCTGCCTCTTCATCTTTTTTTTGCTCTAATTCGCGTTTTATCTCATCATAGAGAGAAAGAAATCCTGGACTTAATGCTAAGTGAGCTTTCTGTATCTCTGATTTTATCAATGCTTGCTCAGCATCATTCAAGGACATAGTATTCAATTTTTCAGATAACTTGGGTGAAATCGTGGTTACTTTGTATGATAAAAGTAGCGGTTGTTTTCTGCTTTTAATTATTTTAGAAGGAAAATTGGAGAAATATTGGTCAATTAATTCATAAGCCGGATTATATTTTACTTTTTCTCTACAAAGTGCCTTTAGTTCTTTATTAAACCTCTCCTGAAACGTTTTTGAGAAACTCACCACCAAACCCCTTAATAATTTTGAGGATTTCGAGGATAATAAACCTACAGTAATCGATTCCAATTCATTCAAAATTAAAATAGAATCCTCTAAATTTATATCTAAAAGCCCCCCCAAGTTCATTACATCTTCACTCATAATTTGAACAGCATTAATGAATCCCGTAAAAACGGATTCATGCACATTTGAACTGGACCAATCGTGATCAAATAAGATATATCCTTCTCGATCTTTTACAATAATCCGATAAAGAGTAAAAGGTAAAATATATAGCAATTTCGGCTCTCGTACCATCACTATACAAAAAATCAAAGTTCCAATACCTATCGAAGTATAAGCAAATAGAATGAATAAGGGATTCCAATAGGAAAGCAGATAAATTGATAATGTTACCGGTCCGTTAATAACTACTCCCAATAGAAATATGGAAGCCTCCCTTTTAATCAGAAAAGGAGCATTTAACCATGTTTTAAAGCCCCAATAAAATGAAATACTTCCCATGAAGATTATAAAAAGGGATCCCATTAATTCATATAATCCAGTCCAGTTGATATTTATAAATCCCATATTAGTGGCTAATCCAACAGCTCCAGGTTGAAAAGCTAAATAACAAAACAGAAATCCCGCACAGCAAACACCAACAAGAAAAACAGAATTATAAGATTCCCTTATTATATAGTTTACACCTATTACAAAAAAGATAGCAGCAGGTAATAGCATTAAGCCCGAGATGCGAGTAAGAAAGGAACTTAAAAATAGGTTTGCAATTAAATCTAAAGCAAAAAGCAACCCCATGAAAATTAATCCTAAGCGAATATATATTAAAGATTGGACTTTTTTAGTTTTAGGCTCAATATACGTTATATATGCTGCTAAAAAGAGGCTAAAGCTAACAATGATTTCAACTATTATTTCTGGGGTCCAATTCATGGCTTATAACTTTATACTTAAGCTCTTTAAGTATCTATTCATGAATTTATAGTTAATTTTATTATTATAATTTATTATTTTTTTTTTTAATAAAAGATTCTTTATCAAGTAAATAAATCATACATTTTGGAAATCTAAATGTTCTTTAATAAAAATGTAGGATGCGCCGCCCGGGGATTGAACCCGGGTCGCCAAGTTGGCAACCTGGCATACTGACCACTATACTAGCAGCGCAAAAAAATACAACTATGTATCATAATATATAATAAAAAATTAAAACTTAATGATTTGATATATGATAAATTAAACGTTATAGTAAAAATTTCATTTCAATATTAAAATTGAGAAAACTCTGAAACCATCTGCTTTAATTTATGAGTTTCAGTAAATTTCTCTAATTCATTTAGTCCCTTTGGCATACCTTCTCTTACGCCAACTTCCATAGATTCCAATGAAGAAAGCGCGGTTGCTATTTGGGTTGTTTTTTCTAAGGGATAACCTTTCAATTTAGAAAGTAAAATGCCACTTAGAAAAGCATCTCCTGCCCCAGTTGTGTCCTTTACATCAACAGAGTAAATACCGCTTTTGACAACCTTATTTCCATCGGTAAATATGGAGCCACTTGCCCCGTCGGTAATTGAGACTAATCTAGGACCTAAATCAAATATTTTTTTAACGGCATAATATCGTTCGGGCTCTTTAGTAAACTCTATCGCCTCTTCTGCATTCATAGAAACAACGTCAGAGTTAGCGATGAGAATTTTCGCCCATTTAGGATTATTTTTAATAATTGACATACTAGGCGCGGCAAAGACCAGTCCATTATTATTCTTTGTAAGTGTTATCGCTTTTTCAATTGCTTTACACCCATTTTCTGATGTAAGTGAACTCCATGCAAATGCTTTAATATGGCTAAAGAGTTCTTCTTTCACATGCTCTGGAGTAATTAAATTATTTGCGCCTTTATAGGCTAATATACTCCTATCTTTTCCCCACTCTGTCTTAAGTATAACTGAAAATGCGGTATTATCCTCATTCGTTTGTGTGATGTGCGATATATCGACACCTCTTTTTTTTAAATCATCCAAACAAATTTGAGCAGAAAAATCTTTTCCTATCACACCAATATATGTTGATCGTATCCCAAGCATAGCACAATTCGCAGCGATATTTGCCCCAGAACCACCCGGAACGAATATAATATTTTCTACGTTTAATTTTCGACTGTATTCGATTGCTGTATATTTTTTAACTATATCTTTATCAAATAATTCAAATCTAAGAATATCTTTAACTTGAATTATACAATCAAGGGTACAACTACCAATAGTAATTAATTCTGGATTCAATTCCACCACTAATATTTAATTTTAACATTTATCGAATAAATTAAAAATGGAGTTTAGGATATAATAATTTTATGTAGAAAGAAATATGACAATTAAAAAAAATTGTCGGAAAATCTAAAATAAGGAACAGTAAGAATTTTTGGATTATAGACCTTAATTATTTATATTCGAAGATCGTCTTGTTTTTTAAGCAACAACAAATTTAAAGTGAACATCATTAAAGATAAATTTCAGTTAGTGGGTACGAAAATAGCTGAGTTTGAACTACCAAATTCGAGAGGGAAAACCGTAAATATCAGAGAATTTGAAAACACCAAAAAAGTTATTATAATTTTATTTAGGGATATTCATTGACCATATTGTCGATGGCATGCGGCAGAATTACGACGAGATTTTGAAAAATTTGAAGCTTTAGATGGATTCTTATATCCAATTTTAGCCGATAATGAAAAAAATGCTCAGAAAATGGAGCAAAAATACGCACGGAAATATGCCATATTTTATGACGAATCAAAAATAATACCAAAACTTCTGAAACAACAAGTAAAAATGTGGAAAGGAGGAAGGATGCCAGGACTATTAATCATTGACAAGCAAGGAATCATACAATATGCTTATTACAGCGATAGTATGAAAGATATACCCGGAAATGAGGAAATTTTGAACGAGTTAAAAAAAATAAATTAATAACGATTTGGAATGGATAAAATGGAAAAAAAAATAGGATATAATATCCATATAAGTTAGCCAAACTTAACCAAATCAGCATTTTTTTAGTTTAACATATGAAAATATTGAACTATTAAAATAATATTAAGTGTTATAAAAAAGAGACCTCTAAAAAGATAAGTTTAATCTCTCGATATCAATAAATTAAAAAGGGTGTAAAATCGTAAATAATCTTGTTTATTGAAATGAAATTAAAAATTCAAGAAAAATCTAAAAAAATAAAGTCTAATCTCTTGATTTCAATTTATTTAATTCTTCTTCAAGCTCTTTCACTTTACCGTCAGGATCCACCGTAGGAAGTGCGCCGCCTATCTCTGCACCTATCTCTGCATCGATTTCACCTAATACTTCCTTAACTTGAGCATCCGTGACTGCAGAATCCATTTGGATATCGCTGATACCATCTGAAGTGATTTCTTGGGTAAGATCAAAGTCTTCCATATCGATTCCGATATTATCCATGAGATCAGTTAGTTGTGGAATGGATAATTGACTTTTTAGAGCGCTTAAACTGGCCGCAATTCCTTGCATGACGTCAGCAACATCTTTTACCGCTGTAGCTTGTTCTAATTTAAAGACCATTCCTTCTAAATTCGTTCGAAACATTTCTATCGCCCTCGCTTGTTTTTTTACTTGAAGATAATTCCTGGCATGGAAAGCAGAGCCATCCAAGTCACCATTCTTTCGTAAATTCACAGCTTTATCGCGAGCAAGTTTACCAGTCATTTCCATTTTCTTAGTTTGTCTCATTAATCGTTTGTTAAATACTTTCAATTTTACAGTTGCAGAACGGACAGTATCTTTCTTTTTGCCACCAGAGAGCCATTTACTCATATCCTTAAGAAAACCCATATCAAAACATCAAATTTTAGTAGTTTTTATATATTATATAAAAATTCGCAATTATATAATTTTTTGTAGACCAATTATTACTGTGAATTAAACAAAAGAAAATTTGATATATTTAGATATATATATAAAAACAAATATCGAACTAGATTATCTATAAATAGTAAGAATTTTATAAAATAAATAACTAATTTTGAAGGTCATTTACGATGTCAAGTGTTGATAGCAAACTTTATCAGTACGCGGTTCAAGAAGCTCAGTCTGCAGTTTCCTTAGACGAAAAAGGACATTATCGTCAAGCTATAAATAAATATCAAAGAGCTGCTGAAATTCTTATTCAATTTGTTAAATATAACAAGAATCCTATTATGATTAAACGATGTCAAGAGCAAATTGAGCAATATGTGAGTCGGGCACAAGCATTAAAGGAGCATTTAAGTGGTCCACGAGCAAGAAGAATAAGCTCTAAACCTAGTCCAAGCGATTCTAAAAGCAGTGAATCTAAGGATGAGCCAAGTTTATATTCTTCTGAAGAGCAGGAAATAATAGATTCAATATCTGGTACTATTTTAACAGAATCCCCTAATGTAAAATGGTTGGATATTGCTGGTTTAGAGGATTGCAAACAATCTTTAAGAGAAGCTATTGTATTACCTATTATGAAACCAGAACTATTTACTGGTGCAAGAAAACCTTGGTCGGGAATATTATTATTCGGTCCTCCAGGATGTGGGAAAACTTTATTAGCAAAAGCAGCAGCAACCGAATGTAAAGCTACTTTCTTTAGTGTCTCATCCGCAGATTTATTAAGCAAATGGTTAGGGGAAAGTGAAAAATTAATTAGTTCCTTATTTAAAGTTGCTCGAATAAAAGCGCCTAGTTTAATTTTTATGGATGAAATTGACTCTGTTGCAACAAGAAGAGGAGAAGGTCATGAAGGTGGCGGCGAGAGACGAGTTAAAACGCAATTGTTAAGTGAAATTCAAGGGATGAAATCAACATATGACAAACCTTTATTGGTATTAGGAGCAACAAATCGACCATGGGATATTGATACTGCCATGCTTAGCCGTTTTGAAAAAAAAGTGTATGTTCCTCTTCCTGATATGCCAGCAAGAATTGGTATTTTTAAAATACATACTGCTGGAATTAATTCGGATTTGACTGATGAGGATTATATAGAACTAGCTGTTCGAGCTGATGGTTACTCAGGAAGAGATATCGCAAATGTATGTAGAGAAGTAATAATGATCCCCATAAGAGAATTAGATATGGGGGGTTTACTTGAAAATTCAGAAAAGGAGGTTGTAGTTCGGGATATAACTTTAAAAGATTTTATTAAAACTCTTAAAAAAGTAAAACCAATGACAACTGGTTCTGAATTGAGGAAATATCAAGATTGGGCAGCAGAATATGGAGAGTACTAATAAATAATAATTGATGAGAATTAATGGAGCGCCAAAGAGAAAAGCCAGAGGAACTCGTTAAAGAGGAAAAGGAGAAATCTGAGAAAGAATTAGAGGAATTAAAAAAAGAGCTAGCAAGACTAAAAGAATTAAAGAAACAAAAAGAATTGGAGCGAATTAATACAAATGAACCAGAAAATGATTCGGAAGAGAATGTGGAAGATGGTGAAATTTCTACTTTTAAAAGTGAAGACATAGAAGCGAGATTAGATAAGATCGAGGATTTTTTGACTTCCAAACTTGGAGAAGTAGATATAAACGCATATCAACAAAACGCAGAAGAAGTCGAAAAGGAACTTCAATTAATTGAACGTGAGATTGTTGGAGAAAAAGGAGTAGTAGCAAAAGAAGTTTCTTCCTATGAACTTTTAGTAAATGATTATCCATGGTTAGAAGAGAAACGATATGTATTTATGTATAGCTTGCCAAACAAAAAAAAAGATTTGAAGGATTTCGAATCTTGGAAGAGTGAGTGGTCCAAAATTCTTTTTGATTATGCGAGATATGCGATATTACATATCTTATATTTACGAAAACTCGAATCTGAAAAACCATTTTCCAATTTTGAAGATCGGACAGAATCATTAAAAGAAATTGCCGAAGAATTAGTTCAAAAACAGCAAGCGGAATGGTTATCAAAAAGTAAAGAGAAATTAAGGGTTTATTGGAAATCACTTGACAATTGGGCTGAAGAAATATATGAATGGGCAATGGAGATCTCCCCTTTAGAGCCAATTCTTATTTTTGAGATAAGAGAGTCAAATAAAGAATTTAGTAATCTGCCTAAAGAAGATATTCTAAAGATATTTAAAATGCTTGAGAAAAACGACAAGGGAAAAATAATCAAATTAGAAGATGGACAGATATCATTTAAAATAAACGTAGAATAAAATTAATTAATTGAGGGAAAATACCATTGTTTTCCTTTTAGTAATGATTCTCGAAATTTAGCAACTCCCGTTTCCTCTAAGGATTTCAATGTTTCTAATGCTCGATCTTGGGACCAATTAAGTGCAACACATACATCTTCCAGTGCAATAAATCCTTTATCTTTCGCTACACCAATGACTTTGACTTGATCTCCCGTATATTGAACAGGAAAGAATCTCACCATAATTACCCCTGATTCTAATTCCTTAAGATCATCAATAACATGTGACTTCTTTAATATTTTTAATGCTTTGTGTAAATCTTTAATTTCCAATATTCCTCTTAAAATACCCGTATTCACTAAATCATAGACTTCAGTTAAGGGAAGTAATCCAACCCCAATCTCTTCTTTTTGCATTAAAACTCGTTGATAAGCTAGCATTCCCAGTTTTTCATGATCAATTTTTGAAAATTTGATTAATACATCATTTTCAGTTATTTGTTCAGTTATGATTTTAGAAGAAGGGATATTATATTTTTTTTGTAATAATTTTACCTCTTCTTTAAGTTCAGGAGTTAAAGCTAAAATCACACCATGCTTCTTTGCTAGTTCGTTTAACTTATCCTTTGTGAAATTTTCTGTGGCCGCTTTAGCTTGAATATCTTTTATCTTTAGTTCTGTTGCTTTCTTTTTCATTGCTTCTCTTAAATCGATCTCATCTTCAATCTTACGAATTCCCATTTTTAGTTAACACTATTTTTTAATACCTTTAATGATTAATAATAATAAAAATTCTTATTTCTTTCTATTTTGTTCCGCGATGAAACCACAAAATAAGTTCAGACCAATAAATGCAGCTGAAAAAGAAATAATTCAAACTTCGTTATTAAAATTCAATCCCAATCTACTTAATCTTTTAAATAAAGAGTTTTTTACATATATTTCCATCAATTTTATTTGGAAAACCCAAAATTATCCTTTACTATATCTTATCTCACATAAACAACGCGATTTTACAGAAAATTTTGGAAACTTAGAATGTATCTATTCTGCAGGCCTCTATATGGGTTTTATAAAGCAGGGAAAATTTTTGATTAGTCTTGAATTTTTTGAATTTCTTAAACAAAGAGGGCTTCTTATAAATGAAAAAAAAATCACTGTAAAGGAAAGAGGGGAGCGGTCCATTCTTTATGGAAATGACTTATCTTATGGTATGATAACAAAAGCGTCCCAAGATATAAAAAAAGATGATGAAATACTAATAGTAAATCAACAAAATGAAATATTAGCTATTGGAAAATATGTTTTAGAGAATGAAGACCTTTCGGATTTGCAAGCCATAGATAAAGTAGCCATTAATATCATAGATAAGGGGTACTATTTGAGAAAAAAGCAATAAATAATTAGATTGAACATTCTTAAATTAATGCAAAGAAGTAATAATAAGAAGTAATATTTTATTAGGATAGTAAAGAGAAAAAGATAAAAAAGATCATTTATCTATTTCTCTTTACATTATAGAAATAGATTTCGCTGTTCTATCCCTTGATAAGCATGAAATCGATAAATTAAATATTGATAATCCAAAACTAAATATAAATCCATTAGGACCAATTTTCTACAAAAA
>CAYUTF010000013.1:0-43101 GCA_964447495.1 uncultured archaeon | reverse complement strand
ATATTGATAATCCAAAACTAAATATAAATCCATTAGGACCAATTTTCTACAAAAAAAAATAGGTTAAAGAGATAATGTTATTCATTTCCAGATTCATTTTCCAACTCTTTTATTTCTTTTTCTGGTAATTGATCGGTCTCGTTTTTTAATTCATTATATAATGTGAAGAAATCTTTAGTAATACATAATGGTGCTTTTTGTATTTCAGTTTTAAGAAACTCATAACTTTCAATATTAGGTTCTATTTGTTTTAGTTTATTATCCAGTTCAAATGGAATTTTTGCATGTTTACCAGATAATAATAAAGGATGTTTTTTACTCGGAATAATTCTTTTTGGAAAGTTAGAGAAGTGTTTTTCTAATAGTTCATATGCGGGTTCATAAGCCTCCATATCAGTACAATATTCTTTCAATTCTTTCTCAAAGCGTTTTTGAAAGTCATATGTAAAATTTACAAGGTTTCTCCTTAATAGTTTTGATGATTTCGAAGAGGCTAAACCTATGGTGATAAATTCGGATTCATGTACAATAAGAATCCCTTCTTCTAAATTAATATCTAAAAGACCACCCATATTCATAACCTCTTCACTCATAAGTTGAACAGCATTAATAAAGCCTGTAAAAATTTTTTCATTTATAGTAGAATAAGACCAATCATTATCGAATATAGGATTACCTTCACGGTCTTTCACAACAATTCGATATAAAGTAAATGGTAATATATATACAAGTTTTGGCTCATTTATAACGGCAATTAAATAGATAATAGTACCTGATGCTACACATGCATCTGATAGCCAAATATAACTGGGATCGATTAGAGTAAAGTAATATGCAACAATTGACAGAGGTAATAAACAGATACCTATGAAAAATATTAGAGCATCTCTTTTCATCAGAATAGGAGCATGAAGATAAGTTTTTATACCCCAATAAAAAATAATCATTGCATAGTATGCTTGGTAAAGATCTCCCAAAAAACCATATAACCCAGACCAATTTATGGTTAAGTAACCTGCTTCAAAAATAACTCCTGTTGTAGCATCAGGTAAAAAAGCAGCATATACAATCAAAATTCCAAAGCTACAAGCTATAATTAGAGTTATTGAATTATACGTTTCTTTAAGGATATAATTTATCGCAATAATAAATAGGATTGCTCCAGGAATAGAAAATATTCCATCTAATACTTTAAATAGAGGATTTAAAAATAACATTCCAATTGCTTCAAACAAGAATAAAAGTGATTGGACAGCCATACCCAATCCAATAAAAAGTAATGATTTTATCTTTCTTGTTTGAGGAAAGCTATATGTTGCAATTGCTCCAGCAATAACAATGATAAAAACACATAGATCTGCTATAACCTCTGGTGTCCAATTTAATGTCAATTAAACCATACCTCCTATAGACTTATATTATTCACATTTCTTTTAATATAGATTCGAGTAAGTCTTTTTTCTCAGGATTTATGCATACTTCTTTATCCTGTTTTTCCTTTAGGGCAATAATATCATACTCAATTAAATTATTGATATGATAATACACTTTTTCTCTTTTCTCACCCAAAATTTTATAGATTTCTGACCTTTTAATAGACTTTTTAGAATTTATTATACTTAATATTTCTTTATTTAATTTATCTCGCAATAAAAATCTAATAGCGCCACTCTCTTCATCAAGGTTAGTCGGAAGAAATACAGTATAATTTCCAAGTTTAAATTTCTTGATGTATTTGAATTTTAACAACATTTCAAGGTGCCATATCAGCTGTCCAGAACTTCCACCATCACTCGAAGTGTCTTCACTTATATTTTTCCTTATATGAGAAAAATGAACTGCTTGGTTAAACTTGATAAATTCATAGATATTTCTTCTTGTTCGATTAGAAAGAACTGTTTCTTTCGAATATTTTGATCCCTCAATTAAAACTTGCTTATTAACTAAAAATTGAATGATTGTTAATAATCCTTTTCTCGGAATCTTTAATGATCTTTTTGCAATATGATACAAATTATCAATATTTAGAATTTTATTACTATTCATGATTTCTTCAGCGATTTTAATTACTTCTTGAACTTTCGGGTGATCCAAACTAATCGCTCGTGTAATTATCTCGCTTTTCATGAAAATCAAACTTTATTTGATCGTTGATAAGTTCGAAAGGGAGATTTTCAGATTTAGCTTGATCTTCTAATTCTTGCATTATATCGAAATATAATCCTAAAAACTCTGAAAAAATATCCCCTTTAACCTTAAAAATTTCTGATTTTATTAACTTTCTTAAATTATGGTCAATTAAGATTTTATTAAGTGAATTTTTTATATAAAGTCTTAGGAAATGCAACTTTAAGTAGTCAATTATTTGAGCCTTCTTTAACAAGAGTGTCCAAAAGCGACTTTTTTTTCCGATTGAATGAGATAAAATTCTTAACTCTGTAACTTTAAATTTGTATAATATTGATTCCATTTTTTTTAAAATGTTATTTTGGGATTCAATTTTTACTATGGAGTTTGCATAATCTATTGATTTAGGGTCCAACGCTCTAAGTTTAATGTTTTATATTTTAATTTCAATAATGACTTTTTTAGGAATAGATGATTTCTCAAGGTTCTTAGTTAATTTAAGTATAAAAATTCATAACGACCAATTTTTTACAACTTTGCTTCTTTACAAAAACATTTTTTGAGTATGAAGCATTATTAAAACAATTTTCAACTTATTCTTTTAATTAAGCAGAAAAAAAATCCGATTGTATCATGTAGATGAGGATATAACCGTTGTGAAAATTTAAGCTCATTGTTTAATTCTTTACCATAAATTTCCGTTAAACCATTCACACCATATTGATCAGGGAGTTCAATTATTCTGTAATCCTGCATATTATGCAATATATCATTTATAACCAATTCATTCTCTTCGGGTGCGATTGAACAAGTGCTATATAATAATTTTCCTCCAACTTTTAATGCATTAAGACCAGACTTTAATAATGATTTTTGTATTTGTGCCATTTTTTCTATATCGTTTAATTTTTTACTTCTCTTCCTTTTTGGATCTTGCCTTATTAAACCTTCGCCTGTACAAGGGACATCCAGTAAAATCTTATCTGCTTTGAGATTTAAATTAGATAAGTCAGTGGAGTTATAATTCATAACAATCGAGTTTGTGATACCTAATCTTCGTAAATTGATTGCAAGTGCGGGAATTCTCTTGAGATTAAAATCAATCAAAATTAGAATACCACCATTTTTCATAATTTGAGCTAGATGTGTGGCTTTACTTCCAGGAGCAGCACACATATCAATAACAACATCATTCGAATTTGGATTTAATATTGATGCGGGAAGCATAGATGCTATATTTTGTAAATAATAATATCCTTGAAGAAATTCATGCGTAGCACCAAGGTTATATGGGGCACTATTTACGATGAAGGCATAAGAAAACCACTTAGATAGCTCTAATTGGAATCCTTTATTTTCTAACCTGTCTTTTAATCGATCTACCGTAATTTTTAAAGTATTAACCCTGATAGATGGCTTTAAAGGCTTTTCATTTGCAATTAGAAATTGTTTTGTTTGTTCTAAACCTAAAAATTGAATATATCTATCAATCATGTATGGTAAATAACCATATTTTTTAGCCAGTTCATGTGCTGTTTCTGAAATTTGAGAAATTCTTTATCAGCTCAAATTTAAACTATTAATACTTAATATTAATTACTAAATTATAATTGTTATCAACTAAAAAGAATCTTATCTTGATTGAAGTAGAAATTAAAATTCAGATTTCAGATCCGAATTTAATTCGTAAGAAATTTAAAGAACAGAATGGTATTTATAAATTGTCATTAATCCATGAAGATACTTATTATAATATGCCTTCAGGCTTAAGAGATTTTAGGTTTACGGATGAAGCATTAAGAATTCGAAATTCGATTGAATTTAATAAGGAAAATGAAGAACTTCCAAGAAAAAGGAAGAGTTATATTACTTATAAAGGTAAAAAGCTTGATAAGATTTCCAAATCTCGTAAAGAAATTGAGGTAGAAGTTGAAAATGTTGAAGAGATGAAGGAGATATTTTCGGTTCTAGGATTTCAGCAAGTTCTAACTGTAAAGAAAGAAAGAGACTTATATGAGTTTGAGTATGAGGGATTTCTAATTGAAGCATTAATAGACTATTTATCAATTCTCGGGAAATATTTCATTGAAGTAGAATTAATGGCTAAATCTCATAATGATCTTGCGAGCACTAGAGATGTATTATTTAATTTTCTATCATTGTTTGGATATCGAGAGCGAGATTCTATCCAAAAATCTTATTTAGAATTGATACTTGAAAAGATAATGAAAAAGAAAAGTTAAATTTCATCCTAATTATTAATATGGTAGTTAAGTTAAGGAGTGTTTAATATCTTAATCTCTTTATTTTTTCAATATTTTATTCAAATTCTCGATTTTTGTATTCAAATCTTTTTTAACTTGTTGTAAATCATAGTTCTTGAGAGTTTTAGCAACATTTTGTTTTTGAATAAAATTTGTATTAATACCAATAACATGAATAAAGTTTAAGAAGTCATAATAACTCAAATCATATTGCATTTTAACTTCCATCTTAATTTCTCATCTCAATTAGATTTATATTATTCTTTATTATATTTTAAATTGGAAGTTGTAATAATAAATAATTTGGAGTCCAATTTTTCAATTGTAGAAAATTAAGTTAAAAATTAACCAAAAGTAATATCTATAAAATAAATGGAGAAACCTTAAGTTTAAATTATGCTTCATTGATACTATGATTTTTAATAGATCGATCATCGAGATAATTAAAGAACGGACTTCATGGAGAACCTTTTCTCCAGACCCCATCCAAGAGAGTTTAAAGAAGGATTTTACGTTATTTTTGAAATTAAATAATAATCAAAGTCCATTCAATAAATATTCAAGAAATTACCGTTTTACAACTATTAGTATTCCCGATTTTGACCCTAATGAACAAAAAAAGTTGGGAACATATGGTTTCATTCAAGGTGCTCAAGAATTTATTGTTGGAGCTATTGAAAAGTCAGAGTATGATCTCGAGAATTATGGATATCTAATGGAATTATTAATATTAAAGGCAACAGATTTAGGTTTAGGAACGTGCTGGTTAGGTGGGTTTTTCAATAAAAGTCTATTTTCTGAAAAAATAAATTGCAACTCACATGAGACTGTCCCTGCAATTTCTCCTTTAGGTTATCCCATAAAAAGAAGAACAAAAGAGAAAATTATTCGAACGATTATTAAAGCAAAAAAAAGACGTTCATGGGATCAAATATTCTTTAAAAATGATTTTGCTACTCCTTTGATGAATACTGAATTAGGGGAATTTTCCATCTTGCTTGAGATGGTAAGAATTGGCCCTTCAGCAGGTAATAAACAACCTTGGAGAATAGTTAAAGAGGGAGATAAGAAGATATTTCATTTCTACATAGCACCCCAGTTAGGAAAAATAGGACAGATATATAAAAGATTTACTCGACTAGATATTGGAATTGCTGTATGTCATTTTGACTTGTGTGCTAAAGAGTTAGGATTAGAAGGAAACTGGGATTTTTTGAATCCTAATATTAAGGGATCAGAAGAATATTCTTATACTATTTCATGGTTCAGTTCTTAAGTTTGAAAACTAAATAATCTAAGAAGAGTATATACTTTAATCATTCTGATTTTTCCTATAACGGATAATATTTTGCTAAAGTTTAATCGAACTACAAGTTTAGTTTGATATATTAAACTCGATCTTTAAGAGATTTGAAAAGTTTTATAAACAATTAAGATTTATCAATTATGGTGCAAATTCTTATGATTCAGAATAAAATAAGCCACTTTTATCCTACTCCTTTATATTCTTTCCTCAGATATGCCAATGAAAATCCTTCAATAAAACGAGTTTTAGATTGTGGGGCAGGAGGTCAAGATCCAAAATTAGCTTTATTTTATGAAAATGGGTTCGATACCTATGGGATAGATATTTCAGAAGAAAGAATCGGGGAGTTTGAAAAAGCATGTAACAACCGGAGGATTACAATTGATATAAAAAAAGCAGATATGCGAAAGATTCCTTTTGACGATAATTTTTTTGGATTTGTCTATTCGTACAATTCGATATTCCATTTAACAAAAGAAGATATTCGTAAAACAATTGATGAAATCTACCGTGTTATGGTACCAGGCGGGCTTTGTTACTTAAATTTCCTTTCGGTAAATGCTCGTTCATATTCTGAAGGAGAAAAAATCCGACCTGGAGAGGTTGTTAAAAGCTTTGATGATGAAGAGCATCTACATAGTTATTTTGAAGATGATGAGCCAGATGGATATTTTAAGAAATTTGAGATAATTTACAAAGAAAAGAAGTATATATTGAAGGGACGGTATAATAATACGGGTTGTACATGTCTATTTGAGTATATTGTAAAAAAAAATGGTTGAATTTGAAATATATATATTTTAATCCTTTATTTTCAGTTCTTTGTATTATCCATGCATCATTTGAGAGAAATTATTCCCAGTTTTTCAATTTACGATTATTATCTCAGAAAATATTAATTTAATTTTTAATTAATGGAATACACAAATAATTAACTAAACTCTTAGAGATTAATGTAAAATGATTGAAGATGATCTTAAAGTATATAAAGAATTACAACAACATTTAGATAGCTTCCCCATAGGTTTTCCTACAACAAAATCGGGGATTGAATTTGAAGTATTAAAACATCTTTTTACTCCAAAAGAAGCAAAAATCGCAACAAAATTAAATTTTTCTTGGTCTCAGAATCTTGAACCTCTAGAGACTATATATGAACGTGTAAAAGATACAAGTATGTCAATAGAAGAGTTGGAAAAGATTTTAGATACAATGGCGCATAAAGGGACTATTCACTCTAAAATTGAGGGATCAAAGAAATACTATGCTAATTCTTTATTTATGTATGGGATGTATGAATTACAGGTGGATAATCTCACCAAAGATTTTTTGAAAAAAGCAATTAAATATATGCTCGAGGGATTTGGTATGGAGTCATATGGTACCAAAATTCCACAATTTCGTACTGTGCCTGTGGAACAAAGTATTGAAATAGAAAATAAACTACCTTCGTATGATTATGCGAGGGAAGTCATCAAAAATGCAGAAGAACCAATCATGGTTGCTAATTGTCTTTGCCGTCAGGCTACTGATCTATCCAATCGGCCATGTAAAATGACAGAAAGACGTGAAACTCATCTTGGTTTTGGTCATTTGGCTCAAATATATATAGATCAAGGAAAAGGACGCCAAATTACACGAGACGAAGCGCTTGAAGTCTTACGAAAAAGCGAAGAAGAGGGTTTAGTACTTCAAGCAGCAAATTCATTGAACCCTCAGTTTTTCTGTAGTTGCTGTGGATGCTGTTGTGTCGTTTTGGCAGGTTTAAAAAGATTCCCACGTCCAATAGATTTTGTTTCTACAAATTATCTTGCAGAAATAAATAGTAAATTATGTTCTGGTTGTGGAAAATGTATTGATAGATGCCAAATGGACGCAATTAAATTAGTTAAAGAGATCGCCAAAGTGAACTGGAAACGGTGCATCGGTTGTGGAAATTGTGTTGCAATATGTCCTGAAAGTGCTATTCTACTTAAAACTAAGGAAGAGGAGATAAATCCCCCGTCAACTATGGATGATCTATATCAGAAAATTCTACTGAAAAAACAAGAAATAAAAGGTATAAAGTAAAATAATTTTCAATCTCTTCAAAGTTTAAAAGCTATTTTGCTTATTTAATCAATTAAACGTCTGTATTTTTTAAAAATGATATTTTTAAGTGCTTGAATATTACCGTTCATATCATAAAAATCATATTCTAAACCCAACCTTGAACGCAGAAGTGGAGGGATATGCTCAGTATCATAAAACACAGGGATAATAGGTTTGCCCATTGCATCCGCTGCTGTCCACTCTTTCTTTACAGGCACAGAGTCGAGCGCATTTATGGAACAAAATAAAACAAAAACATGACATTTTGCTAGATTATCATTCATATATTCGAAGATGTTATCATCTAAATCCTCCTGCCAATATAGAACATCTTTAACTTCAGGTGTTTCAGTAAGTTTATTTGAAATTTCTTGGATTTTGAATAAATCCGCATCCTTGGTAGCGTAGCTCATAAACACTAAAAGATCTTTTTCTAATTTTAAATCTTTAGGAAAGTCCTCAACCAATCTTTCATTTTCATGTTTACCAGTAACAAAGGAGACAAATTTCTTTTCAGCCTCAGAAACAATCTTTCGTTTGGGTTTTGATGGTTTTTTAGGATGGAGTCCCATATAAACAAAAGGAATGCTAAAAATCCCGATGAAAGATACTGTTTGGTAATACATTACAAATCCATTTAAAACCAGATGGACAATGAATATTAAGTTTCCAATGGCTAAGTAAAGGTATTTCTTCCTAATTTCACCTATTGCATTAAGCCCTTTATAAGCAAAACTAAATATGATTAAGAACATTACAACTACCCACACTCCTATAATTAGAGTTAACGGTGAAATAAATTTCAATGTTAATTGTAAAGTTTCTCGACCTGGAACAGTAAGATGGTAGACTTCTACCCATTGAAGAGGATTCGAGAAAAGAAAAACCCAGAATATTACCCCCATAATCATGTACGCAGTAAATATTTTCCATTTTAATGTAGGAGTTAATAATGTAGATGCATATAAAATGATAAAAACTGAGAGATGGGGTAGCCACATTAAAGACAATATCGCAAAAAGACCCTTATCCATATTTGTGCCTGTTATGTAAATTGTAAACAAATCAATAAGCGATGCCGAAATAACCATGCATCCGATTACTAAAAGTGAAATACCATAATATAATAACACTCGAGATTTAGGTTTTAGTGATTTCCAAATCATCCATATTCCGAAAAAGATAGTAAAACTGAGTAAAACGAGATATGATAGAACTATTATCCAGCCTATTAGAGATAAGACCAAAGGGTTCGCTTCCCATTGATTGGAAAAAAATTTTTATTCAGTAAATATTATGTGATTTGCATTTAAAAATTTTTTCAATAGGATGGGTTATCCATTAAAAAATAAAACTTATGTTCATTAATTTATTTGAACACTTTCCATTCATCATCAGGTTGTGCTCACTGATTCATGAAGATACATACTATAATATGCCTAAAGGACTATGAGATTTTGCTAATTCTGCATAGGATGTGGAAATTGTGTTATTGTTTGTCCTGAAAATGCAATCCAACTGAAAAGCAAAGAAAAAGAAATTAATCCTCCTTTAACTATCGATGACCTTTATCAGAAAATACTAGAAAAAAAACAGCAGTTACGGTCTAAAAAGTAAATCCCTCTTTTTCCCCTAACATAGATGGGAATTAATTTTTTTTCTTTAGTTCTTTATACTCACCATCAAAGATTTGGGATATGTATCGTCTTCCCTTGATTACCCACATAATCTTATGGCCTTCTCTAGCCTTTTTACCCCACTCTGATTTCTTATTACGGTTTTGTTCTATAAATCTATAACCAAAATAATCAATATATTTAACTCCACTTGAAAATTTTTGAAAAGAGTACTCGATGTTTTCAAGCTCGACTTTTTTCTTATTTCCAAACATTGCATTATAAATCTCTAAACTTAAACTTTCTAAGTTTTCCATAATTTTCAGTTAAACAATTTATTATTTATTCTTTTTTATTGTAATTAACTTTTAAAAATTCCTTAGGAAGTGGATTTCCCTTTAATAATAAGTTTTTAAGATTCTTTAATGTTCGGATTGTATCAGGTAAATACTTAATTTTATTATTGCGTAAATCAAAAGTCTCTAAGAGCTCTAATTGAATAATACAATCAGGAATTTTCCTTAAATTTTGATTAGGCAAACATAATTCTTTTAAGAATTTCAAGGAACATAATTGTTCGGGAAAAATTCCGATTTTATTTAAATCTGAAGAAATACTAATTCCAATGATATTTCCATTATAATTTATTTTATAATAATATAATAAAGAGTGATTAAAGGATTCCTCCTCACCTAATTTTACAAGAGCTTGTCCCAAAAGTATTTCTAATAATCCTAATATCTTGGCTTCAGATGATTCAACCCCAAATTTGATATATTTTAAAGCGTAATTACCTCTATTCGCAACTTCAAAAACCCATATTGGTATTGAATCCATTTCATTATTACTTAAAATTAAATATTTTAGATTAAGAAGATTTTCATAACTTTGATCTAAATTTTGTAAATTAGATCTTTTTACTTCTAAATATTCTAATTTTGAAAGAAATTGAATAGTATTGGGTATTTCTTCAAAATCGTTAAGCCTTAAACCCGTAATAAAACCATTTTCAGTCTTAACGATTCTTCCTAATCCTTTATAACCCATCCTTGTATTTTCTTTGAGTAAATCATGTTTTTGACCTTCTTCAATATGGAATTTATCTACAAATTCCTCAAAATTTATTTTAAACTTGATATAATCCATATAATCAATATCAAGGATAAATCTTGCATCAGCAGGATTAAGATTATAAAATTTAGAGATTTTGTTTAGAATAGCATTTTTTAAATCGTTTATTATAGGTTTTCCTTCGGAAATATTAAGATTTAACAAATTTTTTAAAAAATATATTGATTGTTCATTTTCTATAGCATAAAATATAGGAGTATCTTCATTTAAGTCAAAATTTTCAATTAATACTCTTGCTGCTGAAAATCGTACGTTATCAGATTCATCGGCTAATAAACACCTTTCTAATATGTCAAAAGTAGAATCATTAAAAATTACTAATTTCTCAATTGTTTTAATAACTTCAACTCGGATTTCGGCTTTATTACTTTCATTTATGAGGGTTTCTAATAATTTTAAGGCTTCTTTCTTTGAAATTTTCTTTTCTAATACATTTTGAAGGATATCTTGAGGAGTTAAAATTCTGCTCATGTGGTTTTGAAATTATATTATAATTTTATTATATGCTATTATATTTTGCTTCTTTTTTTTTGATTTTACTAATTCAATATCTTGTAAGTGAAGAGAGGTGCTTGAGAATTTCTCTCCAGTATTTAATCTCATGAGAGAATTCCCTTTATTTTTTGAAAATAACTTAAAATCGAAATTCATCAACTTCTTTGCTCTTTCGTTCTTGAATTGCATAAACCATGCAAATTCATCGATATGTAATTCTAATTCATCTAAAAGAGTTACCTTTTCAAGTTCTGTTGTGAAGTAAGTATCTCTTACTTGGAGGGGAATAGGTCTTCCCCATTCTTGTAATTCATCAATTAATACTAGGAAAAAGGCTAATGGATTCTCATCAAAATTAAAATCTGGAAGTACTGATTTGAAGTTATGTAGTGCTATTGCTTTAGCTGCTAATATATACCCTTGATATTCCACATTCTTTCGAATTTCGTCCGGAGATCCAAGTCCATTTAATAAACAGAGAGCTGAAAGTACACCGTGATCTAAATTATAATTTCCTTTAAATTCAAATTCACGATGTCCGTTTGGTTCTTTAAGAAATATTTCTGGATTTGGAACAGGAAATTCCTTGATATCAAAACCTGCTCCTTTTCTTATAAGTAAACGAGCTTCATCTGAAAGTCCTTCTTCAATAATTTTTAAGTATCCTTCTTGTTTTCCTTTCCAAGATAACCCTATTTCACAGGGAATAAACTCTAAATCTAATGTGGGATAACATTTTAATAATTGATTTAGCAATGAATAATTAACGGCTGTGGACATTTTCCCAAGAGGGTAGCCCAAATCATGGATAATACCTGTAATCCACCAGAATTTTTCTGTAAATAAATGCTTATCTAGCCCAGTTATCTCTGAAATAATACCTGCAAGATCTCCATTCTCAAAATCTTGTTCTAGTAAGAAATCTCCCAGTACAGCAACTCGTAGAGCATGCTCGGTGTGATCCCGATAATGTTTTTTTACGCTAGTACTATATAGAAATGCTTCTAAATCGGGTAATGCTTCTATTAAATAAAGTACCCCTTTGATATCAATACCGCGTTCTTTAGATACATCAAGTAAGGCTGAAGAAAGATTTTTTTTCTTCCCAGTAATAAAATCGAGATCAAAATCAGGTTCGAATTCATCGAATTTGACGTTTTTCGATTCAAGTAAAAAATTTTCTTCTCTATTTTTTCCTAACCATTCAAAGACTTCAGAGCTGATTTTGGGTATAAGCTTTCCTAATGATCCTAAATTTTGAAGCTCTTTTTTTGCATTTGTAATCTCTTTCTTTGCTTTAGTTATTTCTTTTTTGATTTGGTCTTTTGGTATCCCAACTTTCTGTTTTTCCAACTCTTCGAAGACTTTAGAGTCAATATCTTCGATTGATTTCTCAACAGAACTTAATAAGTTCGATAACCAACTATCAAAAGTCTCACTTTGAGAAGAAACACGGTTTAAAATCCATTTATCATTGATATGATAATCCGGCATTGTAATTTAGAAATGAAACAAAAGTTTTTAAATATTTGGCATAAAAAGAATACGCTAAATACGCATATTTATTCGATATTTTCTTTAACTTCTTCATGATGACAATAAGAGATCGGTTGATGATTCTTAGAAATTAACTTAATATTTTTTAAAACTTTCACAAATGAAGACAAGATAACTAAATTTTCAGTATCTCCTAGTATTTCGACATTTTTTTCAATCATACAGTTATCTGAAATAATAGCATTCGAGATTTTCACATTCTTTGAAAAATAAGACTCATTATATATTAAAGAATTTTTAATCTCTGTATTTTCATCAATAAATACATTGTCCCCAATTATAACATTGGGTCCTATTGAGCAATCTTTACGAATAACTACATTTTCACCGATAGTACAAGGAGAGCAGATTTTTGTACTTGGATCAATTTCTACAGATTCATCAATTAAGTTTTTTACCTCTCCTTTCAGATTTTGGAGGATTTCTTCCATTAGGAGGATATTTGCTTGAAGTAAATCTAAAGGTTTACCAATATCTTTCCAGATTCCAGAAATGGGATAGTGATACAATTTATTTTCTTCTGCTACTCTTGGAAATACATTTCTTTCTATTGAAACTTTCTTATTAGGTTTAATGTAAGAAAAAATTGCTGGTTCTAATATATAAACACCCGCATTTATTGGCATCGGTACTATTTTTCCCTCTGGGGGCATATATTCCTCCTTTTCAAGAAACTTGCATAATTGATTCGTTTCATTATTTACAATTAATACTCCATATCTTGATGGATCCTCTAATATCTTGCTAGCGATGGTCCCAACTCCTTTATACTTGTTATGCGATTTTAGCATATCACTGAAATCGAAATTCATGATTATATCACCATTTAACATAAAAAAGTTGTCGTCTTTTAAGTAATCCTCAGCTAATCTAATGGCACCAGCAGTTCCCATGGGATATTTTTCATTTGTGTAATGTATTTTTACACCAAGACGTTTCCCGTCACCAAAGTAATTCTTTACAACATCAGACATGACACTAACGGCAAGAACTATTTCTCTTACTCCCGCAGACTTTAATGATAGTATTTGGCGTTCGATTACGGGTTTATTTACAATAGGTATTAATGATTTAGGTATTGTACAGGTTAAAGGACGTAAACGTGTCCCCCATCCACCAGAAAGAATAATTCCTTTTGTCATTTTATATGCGTTTAATGATTAATACTTTTAAGAAATTAATACTTATTATAAAAAATTTAGGTTTCATATCAAGCAATCTGAATTAATTAGATTCAACTGATGTCTGCTTCATATCATAAATTGTATCGAATTTAACTCTACGTATATTAGTAAGTGATAATGTGAGTATCACTGTAAGTAATTCTAATCCTGCAAATATTAAATAAAGGGGTACTATCCCCATTAATGTGCCTAAATATCCTGCTACTAGACTACCAGGGGGGATTACAGCCCAAGCGAGTGAAACAACTATCGACATCACTTTTCCTTGCTTTTCTGGCGGTACATGTAATTGGATAATGGTTAAAAAGTTAGTATTTATAAGAGGGGTCATCCCCGCTCGCATCATACCACCTATTCCAATGAGTAAGAAATTGCCTGTTGGAGAGAGAGCTGTTAAAAAATAACCTATCACACCAATTAGAACACAACCAGTAATTAGAAGTACACGATTTTTCCAATCCTTTTTTAAAGAGGTAATTATAGCTCCAACTATCATTCCAATTTGCATTAAGACCATAATAAACGCTAAATCAAGTGCATCCCCGAAATGGATAGATTTAACGTAGAGGGGAAGAAGAACCCCAAAAGGTTGCCCAAGAAAGTTGATTACGGAAATGAAGATTACTAGAATTAAAAGACCAGGTACTTTTCTGAGAATTTTGAATCCCATTTTGAGATCCTTCATAAAAGAAAAGGATTCCTTTTTGTCATTCCTCTCCGATACATGTGGTATTTTAATCAAGATTAGGGGAATAATTGCAATAAAGAAGGTTATAATATCAACCCAAAGAATTATATGTATTGGAAATAGTGTATTGAGGACTGCTCCAATTGCAGGACCTGCCATTTGAACAATTCCATTAAATAAGAAATCAATAGCATTCATTCTACTCAATTTATCTTTAGGGATCATGATTGGAATTATTGCTTTTACCGTTGGAAAATGAAAAGCTTGGCAGACGCCACGTAAACTATTAATTAGGATAACAATAACTACCTGCTCTGTCCCAAAAAAGAAAACAAGAAGTAACCAAAATGTTATGAGTGCTTGCATAGAATCAGAAATTGCTATTATAGCCTTTCTATTCCATCTATCGATAAAAACCCCCGCAATAGGACTTATAATAATTAATGGAAGCATCCCTAAGAAATTGGTTATACCTAATAGATTAGGGTCGCCTGTTACCGTTACGATCCACCAAATAACAACGAAGTGGATTACAGAACTTCCAAGTAGCGAAATTAACTGCCCAATCCAAAAAATAAGATAATATAGGAAGGTTCTGTTTGTAGGATTTGACATCATAAGTAACTTTAGAAATCAATCTCCATTGTCGTGAATTCATCATTAAATATTAACTACTAAAATTAAATGTGATATATTTAATTTTTTAATATAGCGTGAAAATAAAATTAGAATTAAAAAATAGAAATAAATAAAAAAGTAATTACTTTTTGTAAAGAGGATCTGATTCCTGCAAGGTTCTTCTCTCAACTTTCCCTAGTATACTTTTTGGGACTTCATCAATGAACTCTATGAGTGCAGGACATTTCCATTTTGTCAAATTCTCTTCGGTCCATGCTTTGAGCTCATCTTCTGTTATTTTTCCTACATATTCTGGTTTTAGAGCGACCCAAGCTTTAGTAATTTCTCCGACCTTGCCCTCAGGATCTGGTAATCCTGCGACAGCCGCTTCACTTACTGCCTCATTCTTCATTAACATTGTCTCTACTTCTGTTGGAAATACCGAATGACCTGCTACTTTTATGAGCTGCTTCTTTCTATCTCTTAAAGTCACAGTACCATCTTCGTTCATAAAACCAATGTCCCCAGTTCTTAGCCAAATTCGGCCATCCCATTTTTGCAAGGTATCAGCACTTTCCTCTGGTTGATTCAAGTATTCTTTCATAACTTGTGGACCACATACACATAATTCGCCACCATTTTCTTCTCCATATTTAGAGCCAGGTAGCCCTGTAGCGATGGGTCCAGCTTCTAATGTAGGAACCGCAGCATCCCAGATTCCCCAATCTGTTCCAGGGAGAGGCATCCCAATTGTACCAATGGGACTTTCACCGAATAAATTACCTGCACTTACTACTGGAGTTGCTTCGGATAATCCATAACCCTCAACGATTCTACCACCAGTGTTTTTCTCAAATGCATCCCTTACAGGTGCGTGCAAGGGACCTGCTCCAGAGATATTAAGCTTCATCTTACCCATAATTCCGGGAAATTTATCTAATTGAGGAAAATCTGCTATTCTTTTAAATAATATTTCAGCACCTGTATAAGCCAAACCATTAGGAGCAGGGATTTTATCTACTTCTTTGAGAAATTCTTCAGTTGGGGGCGGACGTGGAAAAAGCATCATCCAACCACCTAAACCAATAGCAACATTCATTACTGCTGTCATTGCAAATGAATGAAATAGGGGTAAAGCTCCAATATCACCCATTCCAGGTTGCTCTCCACCTAAGATGGCAACACATTGTTTCACATTGGAGACTAAATTAAAATGCGTCAATACGGTAGCTTTTGGAACCCCTGTTGTTCCACCCGTCATAATATAGGTCGCTGGATGTGTGATAGGATCGAAACTTACTTTCGGAAGATTTGGTTCTGTTTTCAAAAGATCCAAAAATTTATATGAAGGTTTAAAATCGACCTTTCCCTTTGGAATTTTGCCAATTAATTTTCCTAAGAATTTAATGAATCCTGAAAGTCCAGATGCAAGATCAGCAATATTGGAATATATTACAAGTTCAACCTTTGTTTTGTCAATAATTGGTTTTACTACTTCATCATACAATGCATCCAATACAATCAATGATTTAGCACTCGTTATTTCAAGATGATGGAGAACTTCTAATGGTTTATATGTAGTGTTAATCCCAGTCGGAATAGCTCCAATCTTTGCAGCTGCATAAAATGCAATTACATACTGAAAACTGTTTGGTAAAAGTAAAGCAACAATATCGCCTTTTTTTATTCCAAGATCATGCAAAGCCGTTGCAAATGAATCTATTGCCTTTCCAGCCTCTTCATAGGTCATCCATGATTCCAGAAACCACATTATGTTATCGTTAGCATATTTCTTTCTTTGCTCCTCGAAGAAGTCACCAATTGATATCTCTGGAAACGAGATATTAAATGGAACGCCTTCTGGCCACCACTTCTTGAACCATGCTTTCTTTTCATCAACATGCCATTTTGTCATAAACATACACTTTTAGTTATCTTTTATTTGAAGTTAAATGAATTTTACATTCAAACAATAAAGAAAGTTAGTTCTACTTTATAAATTTTATATTAAAGTATATAATATTGTTTAGTTTAGTTGCTAAATAAATAAAATTGAAAATTCAATGGATACTTAGAATTTTTATAGATCACTTGTTATTTTTTTTGAGAAAAGAAAGATTCCTGGGGGAATTCCTTTTTTTTCAGCGATTTTATAAAATAAGAGTTGAAGAATAACAATCTCCATAATGGGGGCTAAAAATGGGTCAACAATGGTATGTTTATACACGATTATTTTTGGATTATTATGTAATTTTTCGAGATCTTCATCAAAATCTTGATTCGTAAGGTGTAGAATTTTCCCACACTTCCAATTGTTTAGTAAATTATTAATAAATTTTGTATTAAGTTTTAGATTATTAGGATCAGAAGTTAAGAGAAGTAATTGAGTACGATCATTGAGACATTCAATACCCCCATGTCGAAAAGAAGATATAGAATTCGCCTCGGAATAGGCTTTGACTATCTCTTTAAAGTTTAATGCTGCTTGATATGCTGTGGTAAGAGACGCGCCTCTAGCCAAGATTTCGAGAAAATCAAACTTAAAACCAAAGTTATTTAGAAGTACTTCCCATATTTTATTCACTTTATTTTTGTCTGTAAGAAGACTTTCTAATTCTTGCATTAAGGCTTCAACTTTTTGAAATTCCTTATCATCGGTGAAGAATTCGCCAATAATAGTTTTAGCCATAACGTATAATATAAGTAAGGTACACACATAGCTCTTTGAGGTAACCGAAATCTCTTCATCAAAATTCATGAGAATCTGTAATTCTGTCATATAGGCTAAATAACTATCAGGATTGTTTGTGATCCCAATAGTTAATGGTTTATAATCCATAGGGATCGAATTGATTTGGCGTAATAATTCTCTGATCTCTCCTGATTCACCTGATTGTGAAATAATTATAATACCAGTGTCAGTAAAGCAATTTTGCTTTGCTTTTGGAAAGGTATTAAATAAGAATTCCCCTGCTTCGCGCATCTCAACTGCAATTCCATATTGATTTAGAATATAATAGGGTAAATAACAGCTAATATAACTAGAACCCATTCCAGTAAAAATTAATTTGGTTATTCCTCCTTTTTTGATAAAGTCCTTGATTATTAGGAATTGATTTTTCCCTTCATTAATAATATAATCAAATGTAGCTCTTAGCGCTTGTGGTTGCGATTTTATTTCCCCTAAAAAATCACTCATAAATAATAATAAAAAGAAATATAAAATAAAATTAATTTAAAGTACACAGATAAGATAGAAAAAGATGTGAATTTTTATGCGATGCGTTCATGGTTTTGAGGAAAATGAATGCCCAACTTGTCGTATAGATAAATTGAGCCTTCCACCAATTTCGGCTAAATTAATTAAAGATAATAAGAACGATTTGAAAGCAGAGAATCCTTATTTTAAAAAACACTTATCTTTAAAGGATGAATTTGTAAATGATCTAATGAATTCACATAAGTTTAAGCAACCTATTTTTTCAAAATTACTTCCCAAACTAAATACGCTGAATTTAACGCCTAGTTTTAAAGAAAGTCTGTTTACAAAAGAATTAGAGAAACATAGTCTTAATCAATTAGACACATTCAATATTTTAAAGAAAGTCGAATTAAAAAAACCAGAGTTAGATATACAATCGAAAGACTAACTCTTTTTTACTCATTATTTGCATAGAATATTTTTAAATTCTATATATTATTAGAACTCTCATTAATAGCTATTAAATCTAAAGTAATAATTAAGAGGGTAAAATTATGAAAATTAGTTGGTTAAAACATGCTGCTTTTAAAATTGAGACTGAAGATAAAATGATTATCTATTTAGACCCATATCAAATTTCTAAAAGTGAAGAAAAAGCGGATATTATAATTTGTAGCCATGAACACGGAGATCACTTTGATGAAAAGTCAATTCGAAATTTATGGAAAGAATCAACAGTATTATTGGGTCCAAAAAGCATTTCACCAAAATTACAGATATTTAATGGGAAAGGATTAGAATTTTATAATACAATTCAAATAGGGAAGATAAAGATTGAATTAGTTCCTGCTTATAATATTAAAAGAATGAGACCCAAAACTAATGAGACGTTTCATCCTAAAAGCCGTAATTGGGCTGGGAGCGTCTTAGAAATTGAAGGAAAAAAGATATACCACGCGGGAGATAGTGAAAGAATCCCTGAAATGAAGGAATTAGCTTCTAAAGGGATTGATGTAGCAATGTTACCTTGTGGTGGGACTTATACTATGGATATTGAGGAATCCACTGATGCTGCTGTTGATATTAATCCAAAAATTGTGATACCAATGCATAATTGGGATGTGGAATTAGAAGAATACAAAAAAATCCTTCATTTGAAGAATTCTAATATAAAAGTTGAGATATTACTCAATAAAGAACTTTTCATATAATTCGCATAAGATTTTAAAACATGAATTTAAAATATTTATATAAAACTAAAAATTAGTTTTTCCTTAATACTCATCTGAGGAAATTATTATGGAAATTAGTGAAGATTTTAAAAAGAACACCTCTGTTGCGTATATTTCTATGGAAATCGGCATCGATTCAAATATCCCTACGTATAGTGGTGGTTTAGGGGTTTTATCTGGAGATACTGTAAGATCAGCAGCGGATTTAGAAATACCCATGGTTGGAATATGTCTATGTTATAGTTCAGGATACTTTTATCAATTGTTCAATGAAACGGGAGCCCAGAAAGAAAAAGAGGTAGAGTGGAATTTTTTCTATGAATTTGATAGAGTAGAAAAGCCCATCAAAGTTAAGATTGAGAGTAAGGATGTGTGGGTTTCAGCATGGCTTTATCGCGTTATAGGACAATCAGGTCATATCTTACCTATTTATTTATTAACTACAGATGTTGAAGGTAATGAAGAATGGATGAAGAAAATGACAGGTTCATTATATGACTCAACATCTCGATGGAATCGTATAGTACAGGAAATTATTTTAGGTATTGGAGGAGTAAGACTTTTACATTCATTAGGATATAATAATATTCAAACTTATCATCTCAATGAGGGTCATGGGTCTTTCTCGACCGTTGAATTATATAATATGTTAGAAAAGAACCTTGATAAAGTTAAAGAGAAAGTAGTATTCACCACACATACACCCGTACCCGCGGGTCATGACAGATTTGATCAAGAGTTGGTGAATAAGGTTTTTGAGAAGAGAATGCCAGATGCTATTCGGAAAATTGCGGAGGATAATGGTACTTTCAATATGACTTTTCTAGGTATGGGACTTTCACGGTATAGGAACGCTGTCGCTAAAAAGCATGGCGAAATTACTAGGAAAATGTTTCCTCAATATGAAATTGATTATATTACTAATGGTATACATTTACCATTTTGGATCTCAAAACCAATTAAACAGATTTTCGATAGAAGATGGCCTAATTGGAAATCGAAGCCTTCAGTATTGCAAAATGCAATTGAAATTGATGATTTAGATCTGTTTGATGCTCATATAGAGAACAAATTTAATCTTATTAACTATCAAAAAGGGCATAGCTGGAATTTATTAGATGAAGAACTAATTACAATAGGATTTGCTCGAAGATTTGCTGCATATAAAAGAGCTGTTTTAATCTTTAATGATATAGATCGTCTTGGTAAAATATGCCAGGGAAAAGTTCAATTTATTTTTGCCGGTAAGGCGCATCCAAAAGATTTGATGGGAAAAGATTACATTAAAAAAATCTATGAATCTGGGGAATATCTCTATGATAATTATGGAGTCAAAGTAGTCCTAATGGAAAATTATAACATGGATTTAGCCCATATGCTTGTGTCTGGAGTAGATATTTGGCTAAACACCCCAGAAAGATATCGTGAGGCGAGTGGGACAAGTGGGATGAAAGCTGCGTTAAATGGCGTGTTAAATTTCAGCATCCAAGATGGATGGTGGTTGGAAGGGTTTCGCAGAAATCCAATAGCTGGATGGTCGATTGGTCCCAATGATAAAGATCCAAAGGATCCTGGGGTTTCAAATGACTGGGATATAGATTCAAAGGCATTGTACAGCACTTTAGAAAATGAAATAATTCCTACATATATGAATCATGATGAGTGGTTATTTAAATGTAAAAATGCCATATCTTTGGTGGCTTATTTTAATACGCATCGTATGGTTGAAGAATATTCAACCAAAGCGTATAAATTAGTAAAACAAAGACCATGGAAATTCTCAGGATAAAAAAAAAAGTAGGAAATTATTTTTGCTTAAGAGTTTATACACCCTATGGCATTAAATTGGCGAATTTCGATAAATTCATCAAAATTTTTTTGTTCTTTATAATGCTCGAATATTTGAATAAATAATTCTTCCATTAAATCTATTCCTAAAACTAATCCATCCATATCCTTTGCGATTAAAAGCAAATAGTCTGATGTTGAGGTAATATAATAACACCCTGATTCTATTTTTCTATGTAAATTAGCTTTGAGAATTTGATTTGTATTTTTTATAATTTGGTTATCTGTAAATAATACAATTAAATTATTTTCAGTATATTCTTCTTTAATATAAGTATCTCTAATTCCTGAAGCAACGAGTGAGTTTCCAGTGAAATCTTTAAAGATATATTGAAGACGATTTAATTCTTTTCTAAATTTATTTTTATTATGAAAAAAGTTAAATTTTTCATTTAATTTTAACGGCTCTCCCTCATTGTAGGCTATATCTTTCGGCTTTCTTTTAAAAGAAAATTTATCTAGATATTTAGACATGGTAAATTTTTTCACTTTGGTATAATTTATCTAATAAAAAGCATGAATATTTTTATTTGTAATAAAATGTGGTTATAATAAAAATTTCATGTTTATAGAATGTAAAATATGACATCATTAACAAAATGAGAATAGGGGCAATAGAATTAGAGAATAAATTAATGTTGGCGCCCATGCAGAGGGTAACTACAGCACCCTATAGACGATTTTGTCGTAAATTTAATAGGATCGGACTTGTCTGTGTCCCTATGATTTATACAAAAAGATTGGAAAGAAATTCTAATTCAATTCTTAAGGAGCTATATAAAATCGAGGAAGAACGTCCAATAAGTATTCAATTGATAGGTGGCGAAGTGAATGCGTTCAAGAAATCAATTGATTTTTTATCAAGTTATAATTTTGACATTTTAGATATTAACGCAGGTTGCCCCTCTAAGAGGGCGATTAAAGCAAAAGAGGGAGGATATTTATTGAAAGATTTAGAAAAGCTAAAGATTATACTCAATACTGCTACTAAATTCTCTTCAAGGCCAATCTCAGTTAAGATTAGATCCGGATATAGAACTATGAAAGAAATACTGCAAATAGCAAGCATTATTAACGCTTCTAATGTCGATTTAGTAACTATTCATGGTAGAACCGTTAAAGATGGTTTTGATGATTCCAAATTTGATTTAGAATCTCTAAAATTATTAAAAGAGATTACTCAAATTCCGGTTATTGGAAATGGCGATATTAATTCACCGAACAAAGCAAAAGAAATTCAGAATTATACTCAAGTAGACGGTTTAATGATAGGTAGGGCATCAATCGGAAACCCCAAAATTTTTACTCAAATAAATGACTTCCTTGAAAAAGGAGAGATTACCTTTAGAGCGAATCAAATTGAAAACATGCGAGAATATATTAATATTTATGAAAATATTATTGACGAGATTGATTACAGTGCATGCCAATCTGCAAATTCAATTGATGAAATCAAATTTGTTGAACTAAAGAGAAATGCAATTTGGCTAACCAAATTCATAGAAAGATCAAAAAGTATGAGAATTGAGTTATCAAAATCAAAATCATTAAAGGATCTGAGATTTACTTTAGAAAGACTATCTTCTAACTAAATAGAATCACGAGATCCTTTAAGATATAAACCAATTAGAATCACCATATGTAAAAAAAGAAGTATTGATCCTAATATAGCGATTAATTGAATGAATTGAATAATTAAGCCTTCAGTAGTAGTTGTTAATCTTTCTAAAGTCCAATTAAAATTATGAGTTATTCCAGAGATTACTAAATATATATTTAGACACGTAAAATCTATAATAATTAGTAAAAAAGTCCTAAAAAGCGTTTTTTTTTTATTTTCTCTATATTTATCAGCCATAATTATTCCTCTTAAGAATCAAATATTAGAAAGCTTATTTATATTTCTCAAGTAATTTTTTAGGCTCATAAACTCCATCTTCAGTTATGATTGCAGTAATAAGCTTAAATGGAGTAATATCGAAAGCATAATTTAGGCATTCTACGCCGTCTGGAACGATTTGTAATTTTCCTAATATCTTACTTACCTCACTAGGATCTCTTTGTTCAATGGTAACATCATGTGCAACTTCACTTAAAGATAGTGTGGATGTCGGTGCAGCAACATAAAGGGGGATATTGTTTTCTTTTGCAGCAAGAGCTACTAAATATGTACCTATTTTATTAAAAACAGCATCTGATGTAACCCTATCCGTTCCAACAATGACTTTATCTATCTTTCCTAAATACATTAAAAGTCCTGAGGATGTATCTGAAATTACTTTCACAGGGATTTTATCATATTGGAGTTCATAAGCCGTTAACCTTGCCCCTTGCAAACGAGGTCTGGTTTCATCTGCAATTACATTAACTTTTTTTCCCTCTTCGATTGCAGCCCTTATGGGGGCTAGTGCCGTCCCATATTGAACAGTAGCTAAAGAACCTGCGTTACAGTGAGTTAATACTGTATCTCCATCACTTAGTAATGCCGCACCATTTTTTCCGATACTTTTATTAACATTAATATCTTCTTGAGCCATCAATTTTACCTCTTCAATTACTAAATCCGATAAATTAGAAGGATCATCAGGATAAGTACTAATTATTTTCCAAACCCTCTCTACAGCCCAAAACAAATTAGATGCTGTAGGTCTTGTACTTTTTATGATATTTGCGGCCTCTCCCATTTTTTCTAAGAATTTCTGTTTGGGAAGATCTTTATACTCAATAGTAGCTAAGGCAATACCCATTGCGGCGGCAACACCAATAGCTGGAGCGCCTCTAATGTTCATAACCTTAATTGAAGTAGCTACTTCTCTAAAATCTTCAAACTCTAAAAATTTTAACTCGAAAGGAAGCAAAGTTTGGTCAATCATATATACTTTGGAATTTTTCCATTCAATTGAGGGAATCATAATAAATAGAGAATGAAATATCTATTAAAATTTATGTTAATTTTCCCTTTAAATTTGAAAAAAGCTTTAAATCAAGCATAGTTAATAAATAAAAACGTATAGCTCGCCTAACATTTTTAATAATAGGGTATTTGGGATATAACAGTATATATCAAAATAGACTTGTTATTAATACTTAGATTTTTAGTATATAGGCAATAACTTATTATAAAATTAGGACAAAGTATACTTAAACCTTAATGGGTAAAAAAGGAAGAGAAATTTTGATTTTACATAAAGTTAAAAGTGAAGGCATTTCTTCTATCTCATATTTCTTAGCATCTGGCAATGAGGCATGCGTTGTAGATCCACGAAGAGACGCAAAAATCTTTTTGAAATTAGCTTGGGATGCTGAAGCTAATATTAAGTATGTATTTGAAACCCACCGTAATGAGGATTATGTAATTGGATCCAAAGAAATCGCTGACCTGATTGATGTTAAGATCTATCATGGTCCAGATTTAGATTGGAAATATGGAAATACACTTAAAGACGGACAAGAATTTAATCTAGGGGTTTTAAAAATCAAAGCAATTCATACACCAGGACATACAGACGAAAGTACAAGTTATGCCGTATATGATACCTCGACGGGAAAGGAAACAATTATGGTTTTTACGGGAGATGCGCTCTTTGTTGGTGATACAGGAAGAATAGATATGTATGGTCTAGCTTTAGCTGAACAAAATGCATCTAACCTCTATAATAGCTTATTTAACAAATTGTTACCACTGGGTGATCAAGCAGTCATATTACCTGGTCATGGTGCAGGTTCCGTTTGCGGAGCAGCCATTAATGAAAGAGAGTTAAGCACAATCGGATTGGAAAGAATGCAAAGTTATGCTTTGCAATTAAAAGATAAAGATACTTTTATAAAATTCAAATTAAATGAACATCATTATTTTTCGCCCTATTTTAAGAAAATGGAAGAATATAACTTAAAAGGACCGCCATTACTAAAAAATTTACCTAGATTCAAACCTTTACTTCCAGGAGAATTTAAGAGAGAATTACAGAAAGGGGGTATTATCGTAGATACGCGAAATCCCACTTCTTTTGGTTCAGCTCATATCAAGGGTTCATATAATATCTGGTTGAAGGGTCTTCCCTCTTATGTGGGATGGGTTTTACCCTATGATAAACCTATTCTTCTTATTGTGGAAAATTTTGCTGAATTAAAGAAAGCTTATAAATATTTGTTAAGAGTGGGGTATGATAACATTAAAGGGTACTTAGTGGGTGGTATTATTGCTTGGTACAGCAACAACTTTCCAACTGAAACTGTGGGGATGATAACAGCGGACAATTTAAAAGATAAATTAGATCATAATCAAGATATCTTCTTGATTGATGTAAGAGGAGCTCCAGAACTAAAAGATGGTTATATAAAAGAAGCTAAGAATATATATGTTGGTGAAATTGAGAAAAAGCTTAATGAAATACCGAAAGATAAACCGATTGTAACAATGTGTGGAAATGGGGCTAGAGCTAGTATGGCAACAAGTATATTGAAGAAACATGGGTTCAATGATGTTTTTAATGTATTGGGAAGCATGAAAGCTTGGAATGCAGCAGGTTATCCAACAGTTAAATAAAAAATTTTATTTTTAAATTATTAATCTTCTGATTTTTTATTTTTATTTTATAATTTAAATGTTAAGCTTATAATGTGACCTTGCATGGTGTTTAATATATCTATATAAGAACACTGTATTAATTTTGAATTTTTAATTCATAAAGAAAATTTTTATTATTCTAAAGATCATTAATAAGATAATAATCGAAAATAAATGGTGAAAAACAATTGGATGAATACGATGCAAACGAATATTTTAACCATGCAATGAATGCACTTCAAACATTAGGAAAAGCACATCCCGATGCTATTAAAGGTTTTCAAGAATTTATGGGTAGTGTAAAGAAGGATGGCGCCTTATCAACTAAGTTTAAAGAATTAATCGGGATAGCCCTTTCAATTGCCAAGCAATGTAAATTTTGTGTAGCGTGGCATGTAAAACGTGCTTTGGAAGCGGGAGCCACTCGAGAAGAAATAATTGAAGCATGCATGGTTGCCGGAACATTAGGAGGAGGTCCAGCACTAATGTTCACCAATTATGTATTAAAAGCTTTGGATGATTTTAAAAAATAATTTTTTTTAATTTATAAGAACAAATATATAGGTGAATTATATGGTCGATATACTCAAAAAGGAATTAAAAATGGAATTTGATGCGGCAGTTGCGCATGTAGAAAAGATAATTGTTGAAGAAGGTTTTAGTCATATGCTTACTAAATCTATTGATCAAATTTTCAAGAAAAAATTGGGAATTGATTATGATAAATATACAATAATACTTGCATGCGGACCGAATTTTGCGAAAGCAGCTCTTGATGTTTCAAAAAATGTAGGATTATTATTTCCTTGTAGCTTTGTGGTTTATGAGGAAAATGGAAAAGTGTATGTCAGTCACGCTTCAATAATGAAAATCGCACCTGAAGCAGGATTAGCTCCTTTAGATAAAATGAAACCTGTTATTGAAATGACGGGCAAAGCTGTTCATGCCGCCTGGGACAGGTTTTAATTCTAAATCTATTTTTCTAAATCTTTTTTATTAGTGAATAATAAACTTTAAACTTTTTTTTGGTCTAATCTTAAATGATAAGGATATAATGCTATACTTATGAACACTCAGAGAATTCTAGAAAAGGAATTAATTCGAGTAAAAATTGACGAGAATAAAAACCATACATCAGAAATAGTCGAGGTTAAACACAATAATCTCTGGATACCAATTCTTAGCAGTAATAAAAGCTTTAGCACTTTAAACTATTGGATAAATGAGAAACAGATTACTAAAAAATTGAACTATCTCAAAAGCAAGAAAAAGAAAATTTACTACAATTTAGACGATGATGACTTTCTTCTTCAATTAGATTATTGTCTTGAAGATACTAATATTTTCCATATCAGATATAAGTTATCTAATAAAAAGAATTTACAATTATCGAAATTACTGGTTAATTATTCTATTATTCTTGGAGGGAATCCAGACTTTATTTGGGTACCCCATCTTAGACCAGAAGAAGGATTAGTTATGGGAGATCATATATATCGTTCTCCAGTGATTATATATAAAAAAGCAGAAATTGCATTTGCTTTGATACCAGACTTGAAAACGCTCGCTGCTAACCATCCTTTAAAATCATTTATGGATTTTAATTTGCAGCCAGATAAGAATAAATATCCCCAGATATCTTATGGTTTTGGCAATTATGAACCCTTTAAGCATACTTTTTTTAAACATGAACCTTCCAAAATTTGGGAAATCCCCAAAGGCACAGATTTAACTTTTCGATACTATATCATTGTTTTTAACAATAAAAATATTTTAGAGATCCTCCAATCAATTAATCAATTTTTTTGGGAAAAATATGTAAGAAAAAACCTTTATGATAGCTTTGAGCCACAAGTTTTACCTTATTGCATAAATGTTCAGGAAGGTTTCAAAGCTATCTTCGACAGGCATAGATTCTGGGGGGATTTTGTCATTAATAAGAAAGAATGTGGAGGAATTTGGCAAAGATCATGGGCGGGAACCAAAAAAAAAGCAATTCAATTCATAGTACCAGAAAAGCTTGCACTTCATAGAGAAAGAAATTCGACAGAGAATGTTAGTTCGAATGTAGGTGTCCATAAAGGGATAAATGATATTATCTACGATCCAGAGAAGGTAAAATGGTTTGATAAATACACTCGAAGACATGCTTTTGCTCCAAGAATTGCTGAGGTTTGGAATAATGCCTGGTTTCTTAATATGCGAACAGCATATAGTTTCAGATATTTTGCTAAAGAATTTGATAATATTGAGTTAAAAGAAAAAGCAGATCGTATATTAAATACGATATTAAATTTGCCAAGAAAAAATGGCATATTCCCTAGTGTTATTTTCCCAGCAGGTCTACATTCAAATATAATCTCATATATCAATGGAGTCAAAGCGGGATTATATAGTGATCAATATAATATAGTTGATGCATGCCTAGCAATGTATTGGGCGCTAAAATCATATCAAGATTTCGAAAAAATTGATTTGATAGTTGAAAGAAGCAAAGAACTCTTAGAACTTATTAAATTGATTCAGCAGAAAAATGGAGCTATTCCCACTTTTATTGGGTTAAAAAATGAAAAGATTGATATTGATAAAGCATTACTAGGCTCCGCTAGTTCTGGGGCAGTATTGATGTTTCTAACTGAATTGCATAAAATTTATCCAAATTCAGAGGTATTGACATTAGCAGAAATTATTAGTAAGTATCTCCAAGATGAAATACTACCAAAGAATAAGTGGCATGATTTTGAACCTTTTTTCAGTTGTACTATGTTGCCTCTTAACTTTTTTGATGATTATACAAATAGCCATGTTATGAATACATTATGTATCTATTGGTGTGCTGAAGGTCTCAAGGAATTATTTAAATTAACAAAGAATTCAGATTATCTAAAAGATGGTGAGCAGGCATTAGCAATATTATCTTTATTTCAACAAGTTTGGAATATGCCATATATTAGTTATAATACATTTGGGGGTTTTGGAGTCCAAAATGCCGACGCAGAATTAGGTGATGCACGACAAGGTTTATTTGTAAGAACCTATATGGAATATTATCTTCTCACAAATAATGAAGAATATATGGAAAGAGGTATCGCAGCATTAAGAGCTAGTTGGTCTCTTCAGTTACTAAAAGAATATGAAGGAATATGTCCTGGAAATACAAAAAATATAGAAACGATAGATAATGTCGATAAAGGCTCCATGTATGAAAATTATGGTCATACAGGAAGTGATTATCGAATGTATGGACAAATTACATTTGATTGGGGAATTGGAACAGCAGCAATGGCAACCGCATATACAAAAAACCATTTTGGAGATCTCTTTATTGATTTTAAAAACCAATTTGTATTTGGAATTGATGGCGTCTTGATGAAACAGTTTGAATTTAAAGAAAATACTATACATATTTCAATCGATGTACTTCAAAGAGAGAGATTTATAATTCTTAAAGCAAGAAATGCTCCCAAGATTCCCGTAGAAATTATTATAAATGAAAAATCTATAGGAACTATTGAAAAAGAGTTTTTAGAAACTGGCTATCATATACAGATTTAGATAGATATTACTTTTTAATAGAGAAACGCAATTATTATTCAATATTGTTGTTAATGCAGACTCTTATATATGTGTGAATAAGATAAGCTCAGATTGATGAAATTAAATAATTAAATATGAATATTTTAATTAAATACTTTCTTTACAAAAAGTAGGAATATGCTATGAATTATTCAAATCAATTATCTGTTATTACAGATGAGATAAGTCAAGATTTTGAACATGCTTTAGATGTTGCTTCTGAATTTGAGATAAAAACTGTAGATGTAAGAAATGTATGGAATAAAAATATCGCATTATTGAGTGATGATGAGTTATACAAGATGAAAGAAGCTTTAGAGCGTAGAAATATGCGAGTAAATGTTATTACTAGCCCTTTTGGAAAGTGTGTTCTCCCAAGCTCTAAGTACTCTACAACCAAAAAGAAAAGTTTGTTAAGAAATCCAGAATTTAATCTGGGGTTATTTCAACGAATTATAGAAATTTCAGATTTGTTTAATACCGCTAATATCAGAATATTTTCATTTATTCAAAAGAGAAAGTCAAGAGTAGAAAATAATTGGGAAGAAATGATTAATATAATAAAGCCCTATGTAAAGGAAGCGGAGACATTAGGCAAAAATCTTTTATTGGAAAATGATTATTTACAGATGGTTGCAAGTATAAAAAATACAAAACTTTTTTTCGAAGAATTAAATTCTGAAGCAATTAAATTGATCTTAGATCCAGGAAATTATTATATGGAAGGAGAACCGACAACAACAGAAGCTTACAATTATTTTTATGAAAAGAATTTAGTAAAACATATTCATATAAAAGATCCAAAATTTATGATTTCAGGAATAGATGCCATATTTACTGTTGTCGGTGAGGGAAAGATCGATTATTCTTCATTACTTAAACAAGCAATTGATTTTAATTATAATGGTTACTTTTGTCTCGAGACTCATGCAATAAGAAATAAAGAAGATATATCAAGGAGAAGTCTTCACAATATAAGAAAAATACTCACAAATCTTTAAATATACTAATATCATGATGAATTTGAAGATTCTTGAAGTTATGAAAAAGGAGTTACCTTGGAAAGAATTTTTGGATTCTATGATAGAACAAGGTTTTCAGATTTCAAATTCTTTAAGTAGTCTTAATAGGACTCTTTTGAGTTCTGGGAAGATTATTTTAGTTAATAATTATATTACGTCTTCTATAATTAGAGATCCTTCCCTCTTACACTTAAGTCCTTATGTGATTTTTCGACCAATAAATGAAGAACAATTGAGGAAAATTGTTATTACTTCATATAAATATAGTATACCAATAACTTTCGCTTCTGGAAAAACGGGATTATCTGGAGGTTTTGCTAATTTTGGAATTTTAGTAGATCTTGAGGATCTGCATTCCCAAACAGAACCTATCTTTCTTGATATTGGTAACAAAAAACTCTATGCTGAACAATGTGTTTTAGTATCTGACTTAATTAAGCTTGTACATTTTAAATCTAACGGTAAATTAATGTTTCCTGTACGACCAGCTAGCTCTTACAATTTACCCGTTCGAGTAGGGGGATTAATATCATCAAATGCCAGTGGGATAACTTCTGGGAAACTCGGAGCTGCAGAGGATTGGATAATTGATATGAGGGTTATAATTCCAAAGGGGGATGTTATAATGATAAATGGGAAAGAGAAGTTGTTCCATAGAATAGTGGGCGGTAATGGTTTTTATGGAATTGTACTAAGTGCTAACTTTAAATTATATCAACCGGAAATAGATTTAGAAAGAGCAATTCTGTTCGGGGATAATCTGAATTCAGCGTTTATCGGATTGCAGAAAGTTTTAGATTCAAAGATTTTTCCCCTCATAAGTGAATTTGTTACCTCTCCAATTAAGTTGCCAGGCGAATTTAGCAAATTAACTTCATCTGATAATACAACTTTGAAAGTAAATTGGGCAACATTAATAAAAGGAAAGACTGAAATTATTAATAAGTTCATATCAATAATGAAAAATGAAAGTGGAACTTATTATATGAACCTTACTGAAGAAGAGTTTCAAAAATACATGCAAGAAAGATCAACTTTCGCATTATTGGTTCAAACTTCAGAAGAGGATGCAGATTATATCGCTTTCCCAGGTTTTGAAGATATATTAAGTCTCCCAAAATATTTACCAGATATAATTAAGACTATTAATTCTATATTTATTAAAAAGGGGTTTCATCAAGTAATTTTTGGATATGGGCATATCAATTTTCGAAAGGGTAAAGGATTATTACTTCATATTCGCTTACCTGTGCCGATTCATTATTTTTATAGAGAAAATTCTGACTTATTGATTCAGATTTGCGAAACTGTATACGAGGTTATAGTTGTACTAAAAAATAAATATCAAATCCAATATAAAGCAGAGCATAGTGCAGGCCCATTTGAAATTTGGCTAAGCTCTGAATTTCGTAAGAATCTTGAAAGAGATATTCGCTTAGGTTATGCTTTTAATAATCCTCATCTACTGATTTATAATAAACTTAAAGCTGATTTAGAAGAAAATTATTCCAATAATCTTGAAAAAGATTTGTTTATCTCTTCGATGAGGTTATATCTGGATTAAATTGATTTAGTTTCAAAAGAAAACACCTTAAAGTTAGGAAAGATTATTTTCGTTATAAAGCAGTGTATTTAATTGTGTAACTAATTGGAAATTTATTTTAAATTAAAAAACTATCCTATGGTCAAGCATTTAGAACCAATGCCACGAGAAATTAAGTCAGAAATAATATCTTGTTCAAGAAGGACCGATATTCCTGCATTTTTGATGGATTGGGTTGTCAAGAGAATTAAAATCGGATATGTGGATGTAGTTAACCCTTTCAACAGAATACAAATATCAAGAGTTTCACTTTCACCTAAAGATGTTAAGTGTTGGGTATGGTGGAGTAAAAATTTTAATGAGTGGATTAACAGCTATAATGCTAATAAGCTGCTGTTCAATGCATATAAAGGACATACATTTCAGTTTACTATTAATTCTCCTTCCGAATTGGAGCAAAATGTTCAAATATCACTAGAGGAACGGTTTAAGCAATCAGAATGGCTAATAAACACCTTTGGAGTCTCTGCAGTTAACTTTAGATTTGATCCAATTGTACATTTTAAAAAGAGAGGCTATAGTGAGACAATAGACAATCTAGATCAATTTGAATATATTGTGGAAAACCTTTCTAGGTTTGGTGTTAAAGAACTGATATTTTCTTTTGCTACTCTTTATCAAAAAGTAGTAAATCGAATGAATTTTAGAGGATATATACCAATAGAATTAACCTTAAATGAAAAATTCCAAATCCTGGATAAATTAGTGAACATTTGTAATATTCATGGAATTCAAATGAGAGCTTGTTGTCAACCGGATTTATTGGCAATGGAAGGTGTTGAACAAGCTCATTGCATTGATGCTTATAAGATTGAGAAAATTGTTGGAGAGTCTATAATAAAAGTCAGAGATACTGGACAGCGAAAAAATTGTGGTTGTTATAAATCAAAAGATATCGGGGGTTATACAGGTATATTTCGCTGTAAACATAATTGCTCATATTGTTATGCATCTCCAGCAAAGAGATAAATAACTTATTTTTTACCATATTCTTTAAAATATTTATGTAACTCCCAAAATGGGGGCACTAATTTTAATTCTTCAAGTATATCGTAAAAACAATATGATTCCCAGAGATTAACTACTTTATTTTTTTCGTTATAATATAAAATTGCTGCTCCTTCAAATTCTACATGTTTATTAGTCGGTTCGAATCCCCAGAAATTTCCTTTCTGGGTTCCTTTAGCTTTATATCTTAACCATACTTTATCTGCTTGGTCTATAATATTGACTATTTTATATTCCAAATCAGGGAAAATAGAACGAAAGTATTTGATTTCATGTTTAATAAGCTCAGGACCTTTCTTATCCATATGAATCCAGTCTGGATGGTATTCGGAATCGACTAATTTATCAGCTAATTTGAAATCTGGCTTACTCCACATCTTTTCGAACCATCGATAACTTAAATCAATAATAACATTCTCTTTCATATTAACTCCCTTAACAAAATTTAGCAAATATATTAAAAAAAAAAATAAAACAAAGTAGCTATAGAACAGATAATCTTCCTAAAAATCGATCATAGGTAAAGTTCGGTGGAATTTTATTATTTTCTGTGAGATATATTATCCAAAGATGAATTTCACTCTTTATCATATTTTGGAACTCTTCAGAGTATCTTATTCGTGCAATGTTCTTAAAATCTATTTTAAACATATCTTCCTTTAGCATATAATCTGCTTCCGCCATTACTACCTCAAGAACATCCTTTAGATATATGTCTCTGTCGATATGATGTATACAACGTACCAATGCCCTAACAACAAGCATTATATAGGACTTTAACCTTTTTTGCCCCATCAGCATGAATTTAAAAAGTACCTCAAATCGTTTTATAGCAAATTCATATAAAAAATTATCAATTTCTTCTAATTCGGCTTCATCCATTTATATCAATTTATATAGTTTTGATAATAATAGAAATCTTTCAATTAAAATGTTCAGATAAATCATTAATTAATTCTCTAAAACAATAAATCTTTATTAGTATTAATTTCAATTTTGAAGAAAATAAGATATAAAATAGTTCGAAAATTTAATGAAATTGTATCACAAAATACTAATTATATTAGGGGTTTCATGAAATGGTTGAAGAAATCAATGAACAATTAATAGAGGATGACTTTGATGCTGTTGTTATTGGTGCGGGAAATGGTGGGTTAATAGCCGCTGCACAACTGGCAATTGAAGGAGCTAAAGTTATACTCTGTGAACAACATAATCTACCTGGAGGTTTTGCTACCAGCTTTGTCAGGGGAAGGTTTGAATTCGAAGGAGCACTCCATGAATTATGTGATTTTGGACCGGAAACAAATAAAGGTTCCATAAGAAGACTATTTGAGGATGATATTGAAATAAACGTAGATTTTGTGGAGATCTCTGAGGCTTTTAGGTTAATTATTAATGATCCAAATGAGAAGCTAGACGTTGTAGTACCCTTTGGGAGAGAAAAATTTATCAATATGATGGAAAGAGAGGTTCCAGGAAGTAAAGATTCTATCATAGATTACATTAGATTATCTCAAGAAATAACTGAAGCTATTAATTATATTACAGAATCTGAAGGAAATCCAGATAAAGACATATTAATAAAAAATTATAAGAATTTTCTTAAAACAGCGCCTTATACCTTAGATCAAGTAAATGATGCACTTAAAATTCCTAAAAGAGCTCAAGATATTTTAAATGCATATTGGTGTTATATTGGCATTCCTACTAGCAGAATAAATTTTACTTTCTATGCTGCAATGCATTATTATTTTTTAATAAGAAAAGCATATATTCCAAAATATCGATCTCATGGGTATACTGCGGCATTAGAATCAAAAATTAGGGAGAAAGGAGGTAAAATATTATACAACTCAAAAGTAAATAAGATAATAGTAGAAAATGGACAAGTTATGGGCATTGAAACCACTAAAGGAGATAAAATTCAAACAAAACACATAATTTCTAATGCCTCTCCGACCTTAGTCTATAATAACCTGATATATCCTAAAAATGAAATCCCATCAAGGGCTCTAAAAAATATGAACGCCCGTCGACATGCTATTAGTTGTTTTGTTGTCTATTTAGGTTTAAATGCTAGTGTTGAGGAATTGGGAATTACCAACTATAGCTATCATATTTATGATAGCTCTGATACTGAAGAAATTTATGAATCTTTTAAGACTTTGAATCCTCCGAAGGCACAAGCTACTATTTGTTTGAACAACGCAATACCCGATTGTTCACCTCAAGGTACTTGTATACTTTCAATCACAGCTTTTTTCCTTCCCGAAGCTTGGAAAAGTGTAAACCCTGAGGATTATTTCAATTTAAAAAATCGAATTGCTCGACATCTAATTAACACCTTTGAATTTGCTACAAAGACTTCGATAAGAGAGCATATTGAAGAGATTGAAATTGCAACGCCTCAAACATTGGCACGATATACAGGTACTTTTGGAGGGTCTGCTTATGGATATGAAACAGATCCATGGGATTCTTTTATGCCACGATTAATGGCAATGAATGATGAAAAGTATGTAAAGGGATTAGAATTCTGCGGGGGGTTCTCAGCAAATTGTCAAAGCTATACTAATGCATTACTTTCAGGGCAAATAGCTGCTTTTCTTACCTTACAACAATTAAAAGAAAAAGGTGATCCCCAATGAACAAAGAGAAAGAAATAGATTTTAAGATATCCGTCAAAGGAAATATTCGAGATTTATTAGCATTTAAGAATTTAGCTTCTGTTAGAAAAAAACATATTGACAAAGCACCCGAAGATTTCATAAAATTTGATCCTGTAAATAATTTAGCTAACCAGTTACATCCTTCTAAACAAAATTTAGTAATAAGTGAAATAAAAGATGAGACAAAATCGGCTAAAACATTTAAATTTATAGCCGATCCCGATTCAAACACCAAAAAGTTAGCATATTTTAGAGCAGGACAGTTTTTAAGCTTGAAAGTTGAAGTAGATGATATTCCGATTACACGCCCCTATTCAATATCCTCATCACCATCGGATGCCTTAAAAGGTTTTTATGAAATTACCATTAGAAAGGAGGAAAATGGCTTTTTAACTAGCTTCATATGGGAAAATTGGAAAGTTGGCACTAAGATTGAGAGTTCTGGACCTAACGGATATTTTTATTATGATCCTTTGCGAGATTCAAGAGAAATCATGTGTATTGCTGGGGGTTCAGGAATTACGCCATTCCGATCATTTGCGAAAGAAATTATGGAAGGTAAACTAAACATAACTTTAACTGTACTTTATGGCAGTAGTGAAGAGGATGATATCCTATTTTATGATGAATTTAAGGATTATGAAAAAAGGTATCCTGAAAAAATTAAGATTATAAATATCCTAAGTTGCGAAGAGGTTAATTTACCCGATTGTGAGCAAGGATTTATGACTGCTCAACTCATAGAAAAATATTGTAAATTAGATAATAGCTCATTCTTCATTTGTGGACCACAGATTATGTATGATTTCATAGATAAGGAACTAGAAAAATTTAGTTTACCCATGAAACGTATCCGAAAGGAGGTTTTTGGAGAAATAAAGGATGTTGTAAATATTCCTAATTTTCCTAAAAAAATTGCTGAAAAAACATTCAAAATTAAGGTATCCATTGGAAATGTATTAAAAGAAATACCTGCAAACGCTTTTGAAAGTATTTTAGTAGCGATGGAAAGAGCTAAATTAGCACCTCCGTCTATATGTCGCTCAGGAAAGTGTGGTTTTTGTCGTTCAGTATTAATTTCAGGTGATATATTTATTAACCCAAATAGTGATGGAAGAAGAGCTGCAGATAAGATAATGAATTACTTTCATCCTTGTTCATCATATCCTATGAGTAATCTCGAAATTGAAGTCCCTAGAAGTGTATGAGAAAATTAATTATTTTAATTTTTTTTATTAACTTTTAGGTTTTCCCTCTGTGTCCCATCCTCTAAATTTGTAATATTTTTGAAGCATTTCTTTGAGCGGGGGTACATTTTTCTTCGTTCCTCCTTTTTCTATTGGTATAGAAAACCTAGTACCGATTCTATCATCTTCTTTAGTTATTCCACATTCAATATTATATTTTCTCTTCAAATTAAATAATTTTTCCCCTATGCCAACCCATTCGGCTACTGAGTAACTTCGATTAGTAATTGCATTTAATGCTTCAACCCAAGGAGTAATACGATGAGTATAAAAAAAACCATATATACACCCTCCAGTAGCAGTATATGCTTCACAAGCATCTTGTATTTTTTTGACAACTTCTACGGCATCTTCTTTACTAAAGGGATCGATACGTTCTATTAACCCTAGCTCCTCCTTAAAATGTGCAGCAAACGATAGATGAAAAGGCTCAAAGCCATGATATGCACCTCGTGAAGATGTAGCATAATCTAAAGCTGTCATATTGTTGGATCGAGGCTCATGAGCTGGAATTTCCAATCCTTTTCCATGAATGTTAAGATCATCAGGTAACTGATATTTATTACAAAAAATCTTCACGCCATCAGCCAGATCATTTCCGATTCCCTCTCTCATAGCAACTTTTTTAATTAATATATCAATAGGTGTCGTAGCACCCCATATCATATATTTATCAGGGTTATCAGGATTTTTTTGAAATCCAAACTTTTCGTGTTCAATATTGATCAATTTTCTGTCTACTGCTTCTAAAAATACTGCCAAAGTTCCACCAAGCGATATCGTATCCATTCCCATGTCATTTATAGCTAAATTCCATTTAATGAGAGATTCTAAATCATTAATCATTAAGTTTGACCCCATCATAGCGAGTGTTTCATATTCCGGCCAAGCAATCCAATTTTCTTCATATTTAATTTTACCTCTACAAGCTACAGCACAATTAAAGCATCCATGTAATTTAACTTCTCCGCGCTCCTTTATCCTAAAAACTCCAATTTCTTTGGTTCCTTTCCAACGGCTTAAAGAAAAATTCTTAATTGGTACATCTCCTGAACTTACATAATTATCCATATGAGGTGGGGTACCTAATTCATGCATAACAGTTGCTAATCCAGAATTCTTTACCATTTCATTTATTTCTTTAACATTTTGTAGAAGTTTCTCCCTATCGTGTACATTTATTTTATTAGTTCCTTTAACTGCGATTGCTTTTAAATTTTTACTCCCCATTACAGCACCCATTCCGCATCTTCCTGCTGCATGGTCTTTTTCACTCATAATCGAAGCAAAATTCACAAGGTTTTCACCCGCTTGTCCAATAATAGCAATTTTGATTTTGTCGTCTTTTAATATGTCTTTTATATGAGAATCTGTATATAAAACACCCTTCCCCCAAATATCACTAGCATCTTTAATCTCTATTTTTTCATTATTGATCCATAAGAATACAGGATTTTCGCTTTTTCCCTTAATAATAATATGATCATATCCTGCTTTCTTCATTTCATTCCCAAAAAAACCACCTGCTGAGGACTCACCTATGATATTGGTTAAAGGTGATTTTGCCATTACAAAATGACGTCCGCAAAATGGAACAGGAGTACCGCAAATTGGTCCTAATGAAAAGATCAGGAGATTTTTACCATCATATGGATCAGTTTTTGCCGGAACTTCACGTGTAAATATCGCAGTGGCGACACCAGTACCACCAATATAATTTTCTTCATCAGAAGGGTTAAGATCTTCCGTAGAGATCTTTTTTGTATCTAAATCAACTCTTAAAATTTTTCCCATTATTTTACTCTTTTAAAAATTATAGAATTCTAGTAATAATTTCAGTTCCTTATTTTATTAAACTTTCCATAACACTCTTTATTGAAAAGATTTTTTATGAAAAAGACTTGAAAACCAGCCTAATTTTTAAATAAAACTCTATTGAATTAAATCAGATAAAGAAGTACTTATCAAATCAATAATTTTGATATATGATGTAAACATCAGGTCATTATCAACTGTTGAATCGAATGAAATCGATAAAATTAACCCTTTATTAAAGGAAATGATAAGAAGTTTTCCATCTTCTCCTTCAATGTTACAAAATTTAAATTTTCCTTTATTAATTTCTTTACATGCTCTTTCCATCAAACTAAAGATAGCTACAGTCATTAATGCATAACGTGATTCATTAATTCCTTCCGGAAGTATACTGCTTATTGGTGCGCCATCAACATCGCTTATAAGAATGACGGCTTTTACACCATCAAGCTTTTTTATCATTCGCATTATGAAAGATGCATTAAACAAATTGTCTGAAAGTTTGTATATTTTATATCTGTCTAAAAACATTCCTGTCTCTTGTACTACAGTTTTTTCTTTTAATCTATAAATTGTAGTCCTTATTTTAGGTTCTTCAATCCCTGTGATTTCACTTAATTGAAGAATTGTTAAAGCTTTAGTTTTTAATTCTTTTATTAATTTTTCTGCAATAGTTGTCATTCAATTTCACCTTTTTTAAAAAGTAATTGTTATACAAAAAACTTTTATAATATTAAAAGATATGTTTATGTTATATATATAAAGTTTATTTATTTAAATGTTATGGAAACGTTATTTTAATAATCTAAAAATTAGAAATAATAAATTATAAGGCTTAATTAAAAAACGTTAAATTCAAAATCAGAAAAAATTGATTTAATTCTTTCTTTATCTGTATTACTTAACCATTCAGAATAATCATAGGACAATTTTAATCCTATCATTTCTGGTTTAGAGAGCCAGAGTGGATTATAAGGTAATAATCTTATTTTTTTTATATTTAGGGTTTTCAAATAATTAGCTAATTTGCTCAAATTAACATCAGTATCAGTTATATTAGGTATAAGAGGAATCCTTGGTAATAATTCTATTGATTTGTTTTTAATGATATCTTTAAAATTTTCTAATATCCTCTTGTTTGAAACTTTACAATATCTAGTATGTAATTTTGGATCGTAAATTTTCAAATCAAAATACATAAGGTCGATATATGGTAAAATTAATTCATTAAATTGTTCTTGATTATAATAACCACAAGTTTCAACACAGGTATGTATATTCTCTTTCTTTAGTTCTTTTACTAATTTATGTACATAAGGTATATGGATGAGTGGTTCTCCTCCAGAAAGGGTTACCCCTCCGTTAGAGTTATCATAAAATATTTTATCCTTTAAAATGATGGAAATTAATTCTTTTATGTCATAGATCTTGCCCACAAACTTTATGGCATTGTTCGGACATGACTCAATACATTTGCCGCACAAATTACACACATATCTGTCTATCCGATATTTGAATTTAAATTGGATAGCATTTCTTTCACATACTTCGATGCATTTTCCACATTCAGAGCAATCTTTTTTATAAAAAGATATTTCTTGAAATGGATGTTTAGCTTCTGGATTTTGACACCAAATGCATGATAAGGGACATCCTTTAAAGAAAATAACAGTTCTTATACCTGGACCATCATCTAATGAATTTCTCTTTACATCTACTATTAGAGGCTTATTTTTCATTATGGATTGCATTGAATATATTAAAATTCATTTTTAATATAAAAAGAAAAAAGAGTTTTAATTTTACTGACGAGATTGATATTCATGTCTCTCAATTAGTTCCAATTGCATATTTCTATTTAATTTTGTAAAGTAGGCATTGTAACCCGAAACTCTAACTAATAGCCAACGATAATCAATTGGATTTTCCATCGCATCTCTTAAAGTATCTGAAGTTACTACATTAAATTGCCATTGCATTCCTCCTAAATCAAAAAAGCTCTGTACATAGCTATTAAATATATCTAGTGTTTCTGCATGGGAATCTCCTGGATGAGGAACTAATTTGACGTTATATGAGGCATTATTAGCCATCTTCAAGTGATCTAAACTAGCCACACTATGAATACTTGGAAGTAATATATCAGTAGTACCAGGGGCTGGTGTTAATCCAGGAGTTAGTGCCTTACCCTTTTTTCTCCCTGAAGGTAATGCATTTGTAAGCATTCCGAACCCTGTATGATAGCTAATAGACCAATAACCAACTAAATACTTTCCGCCTCTATAATTTTCTGTCGAATTATATATTTCATAGCAATAGTCAATTAAATCTTGAGCGAGTTCGATGGTTCCATCTTCGCCAGAACCAAATTTTGGCACTCTTTCTATCTTTTTTAGAACAGATTCGTAGCCATTTTCGAAGTTTTGTTCGATAGCATCCATAAACGAAGCAAAATCTAATTCTTTCTTCTCATAGACAATATCCTTAATAACTAATAGACTATCTACTACATCTGTTAAGGCCACAAGGGCGACTCCAGAAGTGTTGTAAACAGCGCCGCCATGAATGAGATCTTTACCTTTTTCTAAGGGACCTTCATAAAATCCCGACAATAGAGGTGTAGGATGCACATATTTATGCGCTTCTCCAAGGTAATTATTAATCTCAATCGATTGTTCTGCTAAATATTTAAGTTGAGTTTTATACGCATTGTAAAAATCCTCAAACCTGGGGAACGATGTTCTCACATCACCAGTTTCAGGACCTACTAATTCTCCTGTCAAAGGAATGACTCCATTGTTTAATGCCATTTCCAATGGGGCAACCAGATTTAATAACATACAATTCGTATGACCATAATGCTTTCCAACAATTGTAGGCTCCACGCAGCCAGTAGCCGCCCAATTCCTAGCATCTTCAAGTGAAAAATCTTCGTGTACTAAAGCGTCAATCATCGTTTTATCATTATGAATACTAGGAGAAGCGCCCATATTTACATTTACTTCACATAAGCGTCTTAAATATTCTTTAGAATTAACCCCTGAATAATATCGCGCATTCATATTAGGATCTTGGAATCCCAGCATCTCGTTTGTTTTTAAAATGATAAAGGTCATATCATTTACAGCATTATCACCATTTTTATCTACACCACCTACCGTTACAGTATCATCTGATGAACTCCCTCCAAACAATTTCCATCCTACATTTGGCATTAAAGGATCATGATCATTAATCCTTACAAATAAAGATCCTACAAGTTCAATAGCCTTTTTTATAACTTTTTCTCTTTCTTCTTCATTTGAAGCACTTTTAATTTCTTTAAGGAAGAACGGTTGTAACATTTGATCTAATCGTCCGATTGAGAGTGCAGAATTAGCATTTTCACAATGTAAACATACAAAACTAGTCCAAATAGATTGAATTGCCTCATGTAGAGTCTCAGCAGGGGTAGCAGGTACCTTTTTACATATTCTAGAAAGTTCTTTTAATTCATCTATGCGTATAGCTTGCTCCGGATCATTAGAATCTAAAGATTCTGCGAGTTTTAATGCTTCTTCACTCAAATGGTTAGAATAATTTAAAACACCATCAATAGTAATCTGAATAGCCTTATAAAAATTCCGTTTCTCAGAAGTGGTGGCTTTACGTTCCATTTCAGCAGCTCTTTCTTTAACACTTATCAATCCTTCATTGATTACCATCGGAAAGCCAGGAACAGTATGACTTATAGCATTGGTTTTCATCATAAAATAGAAAACCCACCCTTCCTCTAGATGTTGCGATTTAGGATTTTTATATTTTTTTCTGCAATATTCTCTAACATTTCGCTCCATCCAATAAGGAAAGACTTCTAAACTTAAAATATCTGCATCTTTATCAGAAATATCATTTGGGTTAAGCTCACGATCACATATAGTTTTTAGCTCCGGCCAAATAGCAGTTGCAATAAGTTCAGGATACATTGGGATACCCACTTCTTTTGAAGTTGTTGAACCAGCTAATAGATGTTTGTCATGTATAATTGGCTTTTTGTTAGATATAATGTAATTTACCGCTCCTGCTTGGCGCAGTTCAGGATCAAATAAAACACCTTGTTTATCAACTTCAAAACCATTTTCTTTATGATATTCAGTTACCAATTGTGCCCGTTCGACACAAATTGCAGGTTTTAATGCAAATCTTCTATTTTTTAAATATTTTAAACGAGGAAAATCATCAATGGAATATTT
>CAYUTF010000012.1:50942-59662 GCA_964447495.1 uncultured archaeon | reverse complement strand
ACAATTCATGCTCTGGAAAAGATTGATGCCTCTTTTGATGATTTGTGGAATTGGACTGGAAAATATGGAAAAAAAGAAACAAAAACTAAAGAAGATCTTGAGAAAGAGAAGAATTTAGATATCATAAAATATCGCATCATAGAAAATAAGACTTGTCCTAAATGTCAAAAAACCATGGAAAAGATGAAAGCTCATTACGAATGTCACCATTGTGGTGAAATAGTAATAGTTGAAGGTTATCATCAGCCAATATTTAATATTGACCCAAAAGATTTAGATTTAAGATTTCAAAGTGATTTCCCAATTAATTATTATTTACCAATAAATGGAATAACCGTTAAATGGTTAATGGGAGAATGGAAATCAATTGTTATTATTTATGCTAAAGATGCTCCAAACAAAAAATGGCTAAGATTTTATTGGTGGGTAAGAGATCTAAGTAAATTTATGAAATATGGTCAAAAAGAGATGGGAGAAAACACCCAAATGGGATGGAAAACTCAAAGAGGAATAGCTTCCCCAAATATGTATGATAAAAAATTAATTAAACCTTTAATTGAAGCTTTAAAGAAAATCTCGAAGGAAATTATATGGTAAAACGCAAATAATAATAATTAGGTGGTATAAATTGTCAGAATTTCAAGATGTTACTTGGAAAGAATTATTACAGAATTTTGAAAAAAGTATTGCACTAGCAATTGAAAAATTACAAAGCCGAGATATTGAAAATATACCTGGAGCCAAGGATGCATTAGTTCAAAGACTTGAAAATATAAAACTTTATTTTCCTAAAAATAATGGAGATCTCTTCTTGAAATCTATTGATGATAAGATTCAGAATGGTTTTTTCCCTAATACAAAAAATTTTCCGAAAGCTTTTTCAAAAATATTGAAATCAAGAACCCACGAACAAGATTTCGTTATTAATGAGTTATTGAACGGCTTTGTAGCCTCAAAAGCGAAAGCTATAGCATTGGGAACTCAAGGACCTGTAATTGATCGTATGGTAGAAGCTTTTAGTAAAAGAAATGATTTTCATATCGTAGATTATCAGTTTTTTGCAATGTTTGGGGACCCAAATAAGCCTAAACATTATATACAGAAACAACTTGAGGAACTTATCAACATGTTTGGCCTTGTGTCAAAACAACTCATTATTGAAAAGGATGTGAGAAAAAGTGAACAAAAAATATATACGTTTTATACTTTTCCCGATGAGATTATTAAAATCCTTGAGGAAAAATATCTTATAATAGATGAAAAACTAGGCTATACTTATGTATCAGAGACTTTCGACAGAAATGTTTTTATTTGCATGTTTTTAGCGAATATTGCTATAAATCGGGATAATATTGAAAAAATTGGAGGATCGTATACTATAAATGGTATATCTTCTATATTTGCTCTCATTCTACTTTTAAGTTTCATGCCAAAATTATCAGTAGATGAAACAAATCCTATTTTAAATGACCCCAGTTTTGATCAAAACAATATGAGTGTAATTCCAAAATCTTGGATGATGAACCAAGTGTTACAATCACTTTTCGAACCTCTTATTAAGATTGTAGCTTACCGTTTAGGTGGGGGATTATGGTTGACGAAGATAATAGATTCAGAAGTCAATAAAAAGATAATGAATCAAATAAGATTTTTGTTAAAAGATGTAAATAAGTGGATTTTGGGAAATTTATGTCGTGTAGAAATTCCTATCTTTGTAGAAATAGCTAATATATTTACTGAAATTTTAGTTGGTTATGAAGAGGATTAAGAAAAGCTAAAAGGTAAGAGTAAATGAGTTATAAAAAGAAATCAATAAGGACAATTAGACCTGGAAGAAAAAGAGAAAAATGGACAGATATTTTTCCTCGTTATTTAACGTTTATAAGTCATATGCGCCCTATACTAAGAGAAACACGTAGAATTATAGCTGATTTAGATGCAGATCTACTCCTTGATACGGAAATATTAGATAAAATTCGTGAAGAAGAAGAAAAAAGAAATATACGAAAAGTAAGAGCGCTTTCTGAATTTTCTGCAATGTATCGATCCAATGTTTATGAAATAATAAAAGATTTTATTATTAAATACAGAGAAACTATTCCAATAATTGATATTAAAGACTATATAATTGAATTTCTCTATGAGTCGATTGATGCTTTAAATTTGTTAAGACACATTACTAATCCTGATGAATCAGATTTAGAAAAAACATATCTTTTCATTTTAGTCAAATTTTTAGAAGAAAAACTATTCCCACGTGGAACAAATTTAAACATCATCTACGAAAAACTATTAAAATCTGCATCTGAATTTTATGAATGTCAAAGACATATATTGCAACCCCATACCTATTATCGTGAAAAGATTGATAACCCTGATCTATTTGAAATCCCTGGAATGTCTCCAAAAATCTATCAAATCATTAATAATATTACTTCGCTTTTCAATTTGGATCCTAATTTCGGAGAATATCCTGAAAAAGATAAAATTGAATTACCAATGATTTTGAAAAATGAAATTTTTATGCCATATATTGATGCTATAGCTAATGCTGAAATAGAATCAATAGAAAACATCGCTGAACGGATTGGTTTAAGACCTGTAAATGAAATTTTTTTGGCTCCTAGTCACGATTTTGTAGATATTTTATTAAAGAGTAATTTCTTACGTGAAATTAAACAACAAGATGGAACAATTCGATTATCTCCTCAGTTTAGTAATGAAACTTTAATCTTATATTATCTTGCATTTGCCTCTCAGAGAAGAGGTTTTCTATCAAAAGAATTGATCAATTGGATTTCAATGAATTTTGCCTTTTTAATATATATGGGGCTTCTAAAATGGAAATTATCTGATGAAAATATCTTTTATGCAATTTTTAAAGATTTACAGACAAATGAAAAAATTCTTCCATATCTAATGAAGCTAATATGTTTTCCGAATTATTTAGGATTAGATAAAATGAAAATCCGTGATTCTGTTCAATACAGAAAAGAAATTTTTAACTTCATTGGTTCCACAATAGATAATCTTAAAGAGCTTATAAGTGAGATCGCAATTTATTGTGAAAAATTTGATAAAGAAAGAAAGAATAAATAAATTACAATAAAATGAGTTGAATGAAAATGAGTAATAAAAATAAGGATTTGGAGCAAAAATTTCTTTATACAGATGATGTAATTAAAGAAAGGATGGGTAAATTTGGAGCAGTTTATTTTCCCTCAGACATAAAAGAATCAATAGATGATATTCTTGGAAATGAAATAAAAAAAGAAATTTTAGATGATTTTTTTAAAGCCTTAAAAAAGTATGATGAATTTACTAATCAACTCAAAGATACGAATTTAAACCCAAACTTAACAATTCTTTTATATGGCCCCCCGGGAACAGGTAAAACATCATTAACAAGAGGTTTTGCTAAAAAATATAATATTCCAATATGTGTAGTTGAAACCGATAGATTAGTTTCACCTCTATTAGGAGACACTATTAAACAAATCCGTAGAGTTGTTGATTTAGCGGCAGAGATTGCTCGAGAAAGAAAAAGTTTTATTCTATTTTTTGATGAAATCGATGCTATAGGATCAGAAAGATCTAATATCCATGAAGTGGGAGAAATTAAGCGAGCGGTTATATCTTTTTTACAAGTTATTGATAGAATCAATTATGAAGGTACTCCTTTAGCTATTATTGGTGCAACCAATCATCAGAATCAACTTGATTCTGCTATATGGAGACGCTTTACTTTCCATCTTAAATTTGACTTTCCTGATTATCATTTAAGAAAAAAAATTATTGAATCCTTCTTAGAAAAATTAAAAAATGCAAAAATTGGAGTCGATAAATCCATCTTTAATGAATTAAATGAGGAATATCAAAAAATACTGGTAATATCAAAAGAATTAAGGAAAAAACTAGGATATGACGTCTCAGAATTTGATAATAATTTGCTTTGGAATGAGTTTTCAAAGAAGTATAAAAATCATGGGTTAATAAAACTAACTTATGGATATTCTGGTTCTGATATTGAGAGAGGTACACGTGTTGCAATATTGAAAGCAATAAATACAGGAATTTTAAATTATAATCTATTTTATGATTCTTTACAATTAGTTGGAGGAACGGCTATTCATGTGGAACGACAAGATCTCTTAAGTACCAAAAAGGAAATTAGAAAAAATGAAATAGCTCGGAATAATAAACCCCATCCCCCCGAAATTTAGTAAGTAAAAACATCGTGAGTTTCAAAATGACCGAAAATGACTTATTTGATCTTGAAAAAATTAAGGAAATCATTTCTCCTTTTAATGATCTTCAAGATAAAGTAAATTTATTGGATACAATTCCAGGAGAAATCGAGGATACAAAAAAATTATCAATAGCAGGAAAAATTAGTCCTAATATTGATTTAGTCTTAAAATCGCTCCAAAAATTATTAGATGAGTTATTAATCATTACAAGGAAAAATATCAATTTATTCAATAATTTTCAAGGTGAACTATTAGCTAAATTTAAGGAAAGTAAAACAGATTCTTTGAAAAAATTAGGTTTTAATAAAACATTACTTCAAATTATAGGAAATTTCTTAATAAAAAATAAAAACATTTCAAAGATTGTGTCAAATATTTCTTATATTCATTCAATCAAGATAGATCAATGGCTAGAATTAGTAGACTCCCTAAAACAAAACACTACATTCAATATGGTAATCCAAAAAATTGATACTTTTTATCAGGAATTAATTAAAATTAAATTAAATAAGGAGTTACAGAATATTCATGATGAAGTAGATGATGAAATATTACAGAATTTTAAAAAAACATTTGAAGAAGATCCGAATATAACATTTCGGGAGTATCTTCAAATTTATGAGGATGTGTTGAGCCAAGAAGAATTAGATGGAAAAAAAGATTTTATTGAGAGAGAAAAAAAAAGGCAAGAACTTGAGAAATTGAAGGAAAAGCAAGAAAGGCAACAAGAAACATTTCAAGATTATTTGAGACTTCCCGTTAAAGAATTTGAAAGAAAAAGACGTAAACAGAGTAGAGAAAAACTTGGTAAGATTGATCCTTCTTCTAATAATATTAAAAAAATCGAAATTAGTGAGGAAGCATCTAAAAAAATTGAAGATTTTAAAAGCAGTTTCGATCAATCTTTTAAAGATAATTATTTAGTTCAAAAAGATGAAGGGACAAATCCTATTGAATTAATTAGGGAAAGAAAAAAGAAAAAAATAGAAGAATTTAAGAAATATAAGAAGCATTTTGAAAAAGAATAAACATTACTTAAAAGTGATTATTAATCTCAAATTTAAACTTTAAAGTCAACATTGGCTCAAACGAGATCTGTATAAAAGATAGATTTACGTTAATAATCGGAAACATTAAAAAACCCTTACTCTCGCAATATGATAGTAAAGCATTTCTACTATTTCTAAAAGATTTAAAGTTAATCCCCATCGAAAGTTTCATTGAATTATTTCAGGTCGATTCAGGTTATTTTTTCCATCTTAAAAAATCTTTAGAATTACTTAATTACCTAATTAATTACGTCAATAAAAGTACATTAAATTCTGAACTAATTTCTCAACTATATACCTTAATTAAAAATTTTAAATCATTAATTTATTACAATTTTTTATTATTAAGCAAGGAAGAGTTGTCAAAAGAATTAGAATTATCAAAAACTTATGAAAAAAGAAATAATGTCTCCGCAACAAGAGACTTGATTGATTATTTGGAAGAATCTATCAGACTTAATAAAAAAAAATTAGATTATTTTGAAGAAGATTATCTTAAGCGTAAGAATGAAATTGACTTAATAAATAAACTAATTTCTGATTATAATAAAGAAATAGAAGAATTAAATGAAAAGAAAAAATCATATTTTGGAGAAATTAATAATATAACCCGAAGAATGGAAGATCTTCCCGATAAAAAATCAAACAAGAAAAATATTATCGAAAACGATACGCAAGATTTATCTAATTCAGAAAAAATCAAATTACTTCAGACCAAAGCAAGAGAAGCGCAATATCAAATAAATCTTTTTAAAACAAAAAGCAACGAACAAAAAAATAAGATAGAAAATATAACACCTCAATTTAAAATATATGAAAAAGATCATAAGAATATTATAGACCTTATACTAAAAGATGAAAATCGGATCAAAGAATTAAAAATTAAATTAGGAAATGAAATTAAAGATAGTGAAACAGACTTAGATATGAATCATCAAAATATTGAATACAAAAATTTAAAATCCAAAAAAGAAATTGAAGAAAAACTCACCCAAATTGAAAGAGAATTAGCTCAAATTGATATTCCTACTGATTTTTTCTCGCTTCAAAATCCACAAGATCTATCAAAAATTCTAAAAAAAATAAAGGAGATTAAAGAAAAAGTTAATAATAAGCATGATCCGATTCAAATTGAAGCAAATGAAAAAGAACTAACGGAAATTATTCATTCATTTGAGAATTTAGAAAATCTTGTAAATGATCTTGAGCAAATTGTAAACAAATTTTTGAAAGAAATCAATTTAAAATCCCAGATTCTTATAACAATTGATAAAAACAGAAAAAATTTTTTTATAGAGCTTATTTTTTCTCGAAATGAAAAAGAACAAATTAATTTTGAAGATTTAACCACTCCAGAGAAAATATATTTTGTAATTAGTTTTTATGTATCAATAGAAATCGTTAAGAAATCAGATTTTATTATTTTTTCAAATCTCTATCTCCCAAATAGATTTAATAAACGTGGTTCAATAGAGAGAACTCTAAAAAAAATGCTCCCTCTTTTTAATAATGAAGAAAAATTATTAGATAAAAAATTGATATTTATTATCTCAAATTTAGAGATACAACCCAATATTAAGAATTTAAAGGTAATAAAAATTAAAGAGAGTTGAAATCTAAAAATATGGAAAATAATACATATGAAAATATAGTAAAAGATATAACAAAAGTCATTTTAACAAGCCCTCAAAGAATGATCCGAAAAGATGATTTAAGCAACCTTTGTAAAGGGTTTGATTTTGAAAGAATTATTAGTGAAGTATATATTAATCTAAAAAACGTTGGTTTTGATTTCATTTCTTCCAATTTTTTGGGGCAAAAATATTATATCTTAACTTCTGAGGGGAAAGATGATAATATTACGCCTTCTCAGTATGGTATTTTAGCTTTAATAGTTGCGTTATCTAAAGAAGTTGATGAGAATATAAAAATTGATGATCTGAAAGAAATTTTCCTCGATGTATGGATTTCAGATATTCAATTCCTAATTGATAATGAATATTTAAGAATTGATGAATCTTTAAATATTATTAAAGTTACGCCCTTAGGGAAAGCGCTATTAAAAGATATAATAGATGATCTTCAATTAAAAAGATTAATTAATATCCTGAAATCTTAAGAAATCTAAAAAAATTAAAAATATATATATTTTCTTTAATTTAACTCTCTAAATCCATTTTAAATTGATCATAAATTTTTTTGACTCTATCAGCTGAAGGACCTGAACCCCTTACCCCATTATCATCAACAATTATCTTTCCATTTAAAATAGAAATGATGTTTTGGTCTTCAATATAATTTACATGTCCCTTTGAAAAGATGGTAGCTATGCGATCTGCTAATGCTTGCATCGGAAATGGTTCTTCTTCAACGCTTACATAGTTATAAAAAGTCCCTCTAACTAATAGCTTAGGGAAATCTTTATTCTTTTCATTCTTCGCATTAATGAGAATCAAATCTTGAGTTTCAGACACTCCTTTCAACTGACCGACAAAAAATTTCTCTTTTTCTAGATACACTTTAACGACTTTATCTAATAATAACCCTAATTCGGTATTAAACGATCGTAATGACATTTTTCATCAAATTTTTTTAAAATATATTCTGTTATTTTTATTCTTAATTTATCTTATTTATTTCAATTTTACTGTTTTTACTGTGAAAATAAAAGATTTACTAACTCTATAACATTTTCTCCCGTTGTTGCACTAGTAGTAATTACCGGAATGTTTGGATTAATCTGTCTAGCATCATTTATCATCTTTTCAATATCTATATCCATAACATCATTTAAGTCAATTTTATTGATAACTGCTATATCTGAGAATTTAAATAACATGGGATGTTTTTGAATAACCCACGGACCTTCGGTGATTGACACTACAACAATCCTCTTATCAACACCTAAAATAAAATCTGACGGACAAATAAGGTTTCCAACATTTTCAATAAATACTGTATCATAAACACTTAAATCACAATTCATGATAACTTGGGATATATGATATGAATTTAAAGCGCATTCTCTACCAGTATTTATCTGAATTGTTTTTACACCGTATTTAGCAATACGATCAGCATCAATCCGGGTTGTCACATCACCATTTATTACTAAAACCTTTCTCTCCTGCGATATTTTTTGAACTATTGCTTCGATAAGAGCTGTTTTTCCAGCACCAATCGCACCAACAATATCAAATGATTGAATATTATGCTCTTTAAAAGTCTCATTATTTTTTGAAGCTAATAATTCGTTGTTCTCAATTAAATCTTCATTTAATTCTATTATTTTTGCGATATCTTCCTTAGGCATTTTCAAAATATTTCAAAAGCTAGATATATAAGAATGATTATATAAAGGTATTATCCTTCATATTAATTTCGGAATTTTTTCTTATGAATATAACATTAGCTTATCGGG
>CAYUTF010000012.1:40270-50842 GCA_964447495.1 uncultured archaeon | reverse complement strand
TCCTTCATATTAATTTCGGAATTTTTTCTTATGAATATAACATTAGCTTATCGGGGTTTATATTTGAAAAAATAAACAAGATAAGAAGCCAAAACGCCTCCCAAATCTGGAAGATAAACTAATAAATATAAAGGATTGCCAATCGCTAATAAAATACCTGGAATTAAATTCAATAGTACTAAAAAAATTATAATACTCCTTCCTTTCATTCTTATTGGCATAAAAAATAACAAAAAGGTCATCTCGGTATTTAAATTTAAAAAAATCATAAAACTAATAACGCCTAATAAAGCTCCCGAGGCTAAACCAATAGGAATTATAATAATATCAAAATAAAATGATTGCAATATTAACCATATTAACGTATAAAATAATCCAGTTAAGAAACCGCAGATAAAATATAATTTTAATAAAAATTTCGTTCCAAAAGTGCGTTCTAGATTTTTTATCATTACATAAAATAAGATTATTAGAATTATTAAAAAGAATAGACCAAATAAATCTTCGGTGTAGCTAACAAAGAACGATGTAATAAAAGTCCATAACCATAAGTTTAAGAAACTCAAACTACTAAGAGTTAAATAAATTGGATACACAAAAGTAACTAAGGAAAATATAAAAATTGAAACGATTAAATAGCTAGTTCCTTTTGTTTTTCTTTCTTTATAGTTTTCAAAATCTCTAATCGTCTTTATCTTCTGCTTATCTTGCCTTTTCATATACTTCTTTATACTTCTGGGCGCTTTGTATGAAGATTTACGAGATTCTGAACTAGTGGGGAGATTTTTACTAGAACCCCTTCTCATAATAGGTACAATAGGGGAATGTTTTAATTCAAAAGAGCAATGATGATTTTCAGGTAATCTATGCTTCTTACAAAACACTCCTCCACAATATTTACACTTAAAAGGGAGATATCCAATCTCTTCTCCGCAAGTCTCACAGAATGGCATAAGTTATAAAATCAACTACAATTTCAATTGATAATTCCCTAATCTGAAAAAAATTTACTCAAAAATATACTTTAATGATTATTTAATATTAAAAATATTATCCTTGATAACTTTTTAGGTTAATTTCAAATAATTGCCTTAGTACGTTTAATTAAAGAGGAAAATAAAGCGAGGTTCCTAATGGAGTATATACAAGTATACCACTAATAATTAAGAAGATTCCCAGACTTGCCATTAATATAAAATATACTTTTTTATTCCACTTGAAAATATTTTGGCCATCTAAAATCCCTAAGGGTATCATATTAAATGTTCCTAGCATATAATTTAAATAAGCGGCAAGCGCAAAAAAGTAATTCAAAGGATATATTATCGGAGGAATAAGAAATGAGATCATTAGTAATATCGTTCCGTATATTAAGTTTACAATGGGACCTGCTGCCTTGCATAATCCTGTTTTTCTATTAACCTTATCTAACCCTAAAACTACTACTGCTCCTGGAAGCGCAAGAGAGGGAATCGCGGGAGAATTTGAGATTAAACTAAATAATCCAGTAAATAAACCTATTAGGGTTAATAACATCCCAAATGTAAGAAGTCTAAATTTTGTTTGTAGTCCAAAATGTAACGCAACTTGGCGATGCCCAAATTCATGAAAAAGAAAAGCTGTTGTATAAAAGCCCGCAAGCATAAATAAAGCCCAACCATATCCTAAGACAAATAATTGGGCATCCCAAAATGCGATTAAGCCAATTATAAAGATTAAGCTTCCCCCAATAATAAAATGAAGTAATTCTGACTTATGGGCGAGTAAAATTCCTTTAAAGCTTATTCCTGATTCTGGACTAAATGCATCTTCAGGAATTTGTTTTTCTTGACGATACCATGTATACGTTCCATCAGTTGTACCCCTGATAACAGAATCAGTGTGAGATGTATATTCTTGAGATGAAATTGTAGGTATTGTTTGTGAATTAGTAATATATGCGGAATCTAATGGTACTTGTTGTAATCTTAAACTCTCTAGTAAAAGATTGCACTCGTGATCGATAGGATCCTTATGTAATGAACAATAACTCTGCCCACATTTACTACAATAATAATCTTCTGAAGTTTGTTGTCCACAATGATAACAAATTGGCATAATTCAACTACTTTAAAATAGGGTTGATAAAAATATATGATTTTAGTATTGATATATAAATTTGTATTAATAATATTTAGCCTAAATTTAAAACAAGATTATGTTATTTAATTATTAAAATAATTTTTTCCTTTAATAAAATAGAAATAATTCATTATAATGAGTGACGATAAAAAGAATAATAATAAAGATTTAGAACAAGAAAGAGAAAAATTAAAGAATTTAGGAGTAAAAAGTACTTGGAATATTTTAACTGATTTAACGAAAAAGAAGAAAGAAGAATAAATATTCAGGAATTTCGTTTTAGTGCTTAATTCTGATATTCTAAGGTTTTTATAAGGATTTTTATTATTTTTTCAATAAATTAAATTATCAACTAATCATTTTATTTATTAATTCAGATTAATTTAAGAAAGGGGTTCAGATGGGAAAAACGGTTTATTGCCCTACATGCGAACGGCAAGTAGAACTAAGAAGGAAGAATTTTGATCATATTTATCACGAAGTATTATGCTTTATGGTGCTCTTAACATGTGGCTTAGGATTTTTTATATATCTTGCGATAAAATATAGTAAAAAAAAAGATAGATGTCCAAATTGTGAAAGTAGATTTGATTTAGAAACGTTAAAAAAGATAGAAGTTTAATTTATTTAAGTTTCATTTCACTCTTGCATTTGGGACATATCTTATCTTTATTCTCTAGGGATTTTTTCATCACTATTTTTTGATATTTACATTTTGAATTACTGCAAATAAGCCTAAATTTAGAGAGCTTTTTAATTAAAGGTGGATTCGGCTGTTTTTTTAGTTTAGAATCTTTTTTTTCAGTTTCGATATTATTAGGTTTTTTGCTCTTTTTTTTCTCGACTTTATCAGGTTTAATCCATTTATCCAATCCCAAATTTCTCTCACTCTTCGTAAAATTATAAAAATCTTATTCTTATTCTATTAATTTAACCTAATACTTTAAAATTTTCTAATCTATATTAATCCTTAATAAGAAAATAAAAATAAGATAATCAATTGAACGATTAAGGTGAAGTTACTCGAAAATTCTTTAAAAAACCTGTACTTTTCCTTCAATTAATCGTTTTCTTAGATCAATCATATAGTCTTTGTTTAAAAAATCATCTGAAACTTCTTTACCTATTTTTTGAATACTCGCAAAATTTACATTTTCAGCAGGTATTAATTCAATGGAGTTGATCCAAGGATCTGTAATAGGTCTTCCAATTTGCGACAATAATTTGACATGTGCTTCAATGATATCTCCTTCTCCTCTCTTAATAATTTCTCTTGCAATCTCAGTTGATAGTACATTATATATTTTTCCAACATGATTTATTGGGTTCTTTCCACATACTGCTTCTAAACTCATAGTTCTACAAGGGGTAATCAGGCCATTACTTCTATTACCTCTCCCTACTTCACCATCATCTCCCGCTTCTGCGCTTGTACCGGTTATGGTTAAATACATTATACCTTTTTCAATTTGATCTGCAACATTAACTTCACAAGTTACTTCCCTTTCAGGAATGACTTTAGCTGCCAAATCTAGAACTGCCTCCTTAATTTGATTGGTATAATTTACATATTCATCTGCATCATTAATATATTTACTTATCATTGCAGCCGCAACGGTAATTCCTACTTTATTTCCAATTCTCTGTGTCATTACCTTTATATCCTCGCCAGATCCCTTACACTTATCCTTAAATTTCGAAGAATTTATAAGATATTCCGCTTCCAATGTTATTTTTTCTACATCTGAATAAGGAGCATATCCTACTCCAAAACTTGTATCATTTGCTAAAGGTACATCTTCAGTATGATGAGAATCATCGAAAACACCAGTCAAATCTATTGAACCTGGTCGAACTGCGTAATCGAATTGGATATCCTTATTTAAATCTAAATTCCTAAATATCTTCCCCAATTCTTGTCTTTGTGTTTCAATACAAATTGTAGCGACCGGAATGTAATCTAATTTACATTCTGAACCACATTGAGTAAGGATCTGATTAATAGCTCTTCCTACAATTAAAAAGTATTGTGGTTGAATAATCATACCTCCACCAAATTTAGGCTTAGCTGTTCCCCCAACGAGCGCTGCTTTGTCAACATTATGGTGATAAACACGACCGTAGTTGTTTAAATAATAAACACAAAGCGCTCTTGAGCAAGCATCCGCTACTGCGTCACATACACTATCGGGATGACCAATCCCCTTTCTTTCACATATTTCAGGAAATTCGCTTTTTTCAATAGGTAAAAAGTTAGCTCGGGTTATTTTTAGCATATTTTATAACTATTTTTTATAATTATCTTTTTAAATTAATGGTTAATTTAAATAATTATGATTGAAAAAATGCATTTAATGAATATTATATGCACTAAGATTATACTAAATAAATTTTACTAATTTGAAGTTAAATTATGAAAGCGCTGCCTGATCTTTCTGAAATTAAATCTTTAAGAAAAAAACTGAATATAAGCCAAAAAGAACTGGGTGAAAAATTAGATATTCCACAATCAACAATTTCAAGGATTGAAAATGGCTCGATGGACCCTCCTTATTCGAAAATTAAAAAAATCTATTCATTTTTACAAAAAGAACTTACAAAGAGTAAAAAATCTGAAATAATGGCTGAAAATATTATGACAAAAGAAATATTTAGTATAACTTCTGATTCAACAGTAAAGAGCGCTGTTGAAATAATGAACCAGCATAAAATATCACAAATACCTATTATTGATGAAGAAAGAAACATTGGAAGCTTAACTGCAAAAAAAATTCAAAAATTACTCACTGAAAATGCTTATATCTTGAATTTGAAAGTTATAGATGTGAAAGAATTACCGTTTCCTGAAGTCGAAAAAAATTGGAGTGCTAAAGGTATTTCTAATTTACTCTTAAATTATCCCGCTGTTTTAGTCAAAAATTTCAACAAGTATGTAGGGATTATAACAGATTCAGATTTTTTGAAACTTACAAGTAGTTATTGAATGCTTATTGATTAAATTCTCAATTATAGAACAAACATTCATTTAAAAAAGATTTTTTAAATAGCTTATCTTTAAAATAATTGGATCAAATGATCGAAACAGTTCTTGAAAGAATTAAATTTTTATTAAAAAGTGCTAACTATGAAACCTTCTCATTAGATAATTTTTCAACTAAGAAAAGCAAATTCTGCTTCGATCTACTTGTTAAAAAACAAGATTCTATTTTCAGCGTTAAAATATTTCCAAACATTGACAATTTAAACCCAGATATTGTCTGTGATATGAAATCTTTATCCCTTTTATTAAAATCTAAACCTTTATTGATAGGGATAAGAAATAGATACCAGAAATTAGAAGATAATACAATTTACATTAGAGAAGAATTACCATTTATAACAGTCAATACCTTAGAGAATATATTAAATCATAAATATCCTTATATTCTTGCTAGACGTGGCGGAGGAGTTATGTTTTTAAATGGAGATTTGGTAAGAGATTTAAGAGAAAAGAATTTTATTTCTAGAAAAGAACTAGCGGATAAAGTTGGGGTGACTAAAAGAACTATATGTTCATATGAAAATGAAGATATGCGTCCAAGTGAAAAAATAGGACTAAAAATCTCTGAAATTTTGGAAGATAGTTCAATATTTAAAAAAATTAATATTTTTGAGTGGAATTTTAAATTAAGCAAGGATCTAATATCCACTTCTGAGGAAAGCGAATTAACTCCTTTCGAAGCTCATGTTCATAATATAATAGAAGATATTGGCATCTCTACATATTGGTATAAAAAAGGCCCCCTACCATTTAAATTATCAATTTATTCTGAAAATAGGGAATTAAAGAATCAAGACGATTTTTATCCTCTTTTTTCGGGTGTATCTGATGAGAAAACAAAGATAAATAAATTAAATATTAAATGTCTTAAACTTTTTAATAGTTTGTTTAACAAACAAGCTCTTATTATCATAAATAATAATATAAAAATCCCTGATTCGGAAAAAGATCAGATTCCAATCGTGCGGATTAAAGAATTAGAAAAGATTGATAATGAAGATGAATTTATTGAGCTTATTCAAGAATCCAAGTAAACCTTTCTTTCATTTATAAGAATATTTATTTAATAAAAATTATTAAAAATCTAATATAATCAAGAAATCAATTTTGTTCAGATTTGAAATATGGAAGAATCGAAAATCTGTGGGATTGACGAGGCTGGTAGAGTAGCATTCAATTAGAATTATACGCTAAAGGGGCCCGTCATTGGTCCTATGGTTATATGTGGAATATCTTTTCTTAAATCACAATTGCACTTTCTATCCGAAATTGGAGTAAAAGATTCAAAAAAGCTTAATCCAGAAAAAAGAAAAATATTAGCAGAATTGCTTACAGAAAACTGTATATCATATAAGTTAATAGAAGTCCCGCCTCATGAAATTGATGAGAGAATTAAGGCAAAAATCTCTCTCAATAGGTTAGAAGAATTAAAAATTGCACAAATTATAGATGAGTTAAGAGCAGAAGAAATTTTCATTGACGCTGCGGATGTAAATGAAGAAAGATTTGGAGCATCTATTAGAAAGTTATTGAAATTTCCTCCCAAAAAAATTATATCAGAACATAAAGCAGATGAAAAATATCTAATAGTTTCAGCCGCTTCTATTGTGGCGAAACATAAACGAGATTCATTAGTAGCAAGTCTAAGAGAACAATTTGGAGATTTTGGATCAGGATATACCTCTGATAAGAAAACAATCAAATTCTTGCGTGATTGGATAACTTCAAAAAAGAAATTTCCCTCATTTGTTAGAAAATCATGGGAAACATCTAGAGTTCTGGCAGAAGAATTAATTTATAATAGAAAGATGACGGATTATATCTAATTTACATCTATAATAGTACTTATTTTATAACTTTTTGCGCGCAATTAAAACTAAATGATTAGCTGCATATTTTTGGATGTTAATGCTCTCAATTATTTCATATCCACTTAATTCCAAAGTTTTTTTTTCTTCCTTGTAAATTTTTTCTGATTTCTGGATACTATCAATAGATTGAGACTTTATTGCCAAAATTAGATAACCATTATCTTTTAAATAATAATCACTATTTTTTACGGCAATTTCTGCTTGATTTGGTTGTGCAACATCTTGATAAACCAAATCTACTTCGGAAAATATTGATTTCGCATAATTCTCAGGATGATTTGCATCTCCTAAAATTGGGATTATATTACCTCTTTCAGAAGTGTTCTGAATTAATTGTCGAATGCTTCTCTCCGCAATCTCAACTCCATATATTATTCCTTCGGCTAATATATCTGACAGATGGGAAATCGTTGTTCCAGAGGAAGCTCCTAAATATAGACATTTTTTCTCAATTGAAAACAAATTAAATTTAGGTTTTTCCAATAAAAGAGCTGCTAATTTACTTCTAAACGGATCCCATTCTCTATATTCATTATTTTCGTCAATAATCAGATTTTCCCCATATACTCTTATTCCCTTGCAAATATTTTTAGTATAGAGTTTTATATTATTTTGAAAACCTGAATAATAGACATTCGTGAATATAGAATACGGTTTTATATCAATCTTACTCAAATTTATAATTCTCCTTTAAGATCTTTTCTTTTGTTTTTTCCTTTTTTGGGGAACTTCTTTTGTCTTTGTATTTTTTAAAGGGGGTTTTGGATATTTTTTTTCAATCTCCTTAATTTTTGACTCAATTTCTTCTAATAATTTATCTCCTATAAACTCTCCGTTAAAATAATCAAGCTTAGATGCTAAACCTATTTTACCGGATATCATTCTTGCAATTTTACCTCTATGATATGGTTTTGCTGATCGAATTTGATTCCATTGAAAAATTAATCCATGTTTAGGTCTTTTTTCACCAGTTTTCAAAAATCGGTATAATGCCTTTTCTGCACCTAATAATTGTATACGTGAGGCGGGCATGAAAGCAAGCTTCTTTAAACTACCCGCCTTTGAAATTAATTTTGCACTAACTAAACTCCCCACAATAGAACGTAGATTTGGAGTGACTTTCTCAATCAACGAATCCAAATAGGATTCTAGTTCTACCCTATAGTTGTCTAAATTTAAAATTTGATTCGTATATCCTTGTAATATTGTTAAATCAATATCAGATCCCATAGAATTAGAAGCTAAAGTAAGTAATTTATGAATTCTTTTTTCATTAAATTCAAAATTATCGTGTAATTTATCGAAACTATAATTATCTCTTGTACCTAATTTGGAAATAATTTTAGCTAACACAATATTATCTTCAATTAATTTGTCAGTTAATTCGGGAAAATGCAAACCATACCATTCCCGCATTCTACTAGAAAAGAGACTTATCGATTTTTTAATTATATCAAGACTTTCAATAATTTGAATGATAATAATATCTTCTCTCTCGCCAATCTGTGTGATTTTAAATTTAGTCAATTCTTCTTGAATTGTTTTAAATTTTTGCAAAACTTCCACTTCAGATAAATTAATACCTATAGCATTCAATTGTTTCTCCAAAGAAAAACGAAAATCCTTAAATTCTAGAGATTTTGATAAAAATTTTGTACGGTAACCTGTAAATTTTGCTGTTAAAACTTCTAAACTTTTGTTATCAAATATGAATTCATTAAATCCTGAGCTATGTAATTCTTCTAAAAATTGAATATATTCATCAACTATTTTACCTTGCTCTATAGATTTATAAAATGTAACAGCCTTTTGAATATCATCATCAAAATTCCTGAAATTTAGGATATTTCCGGCATCATTAATGGCGAATACAGCTATTAGCGTGTCTATGATATAACATTTCATTTTTTTAGTAGATGTTCCTTTATAATTTCTTAAATAATAATAATAATAATAATTCCTTACATAATAATAGTAATGCTTGAAGTAAACCTTTCTGGACTAAAATTAAAAACTCCTCTTATTTTGGCTTCCGGTATTTTAGGAGTTTCTTATTCAATAATGAAAAGATTAATTGAAGCAGGATTAGGGGCAATAACCACTAAATCGATAGGACCTAAGCCAAGATTAGGCTATCACAATCCCTCTATTGTAGAACTGCTTCCGGGGACCTTTATTAACAGTGTAGGTCTTGGAAATCCCGGAATTGATATCTTTATTGATGATATAAGAGAAATTAAGAAGTACAATTTCCCATTGATTGTTAGTGTTTTTGGAAATGATGATATATCCTATATTGAAGTTGCTACTAAAGCTGAAAAAGCTGGAGCGGATGCAATTGAAATTAATATTTCATGTCCTCACTCAGAAGTCGCATCAATCGGAATTGATCCCTCTTTAACTTATACTCTAGTTTTAGAGATAAAAAAGAATATTTCTATACCTCTTTTTGTAAAACTAAATCCAAATGTAACTAATATTTTAGATATTGCAAAAGCTGCAGAAAAAGCAGGAGCCGATGCTGTAGTTGCTATAAACACACTAACTGCAATGGCAATCAATATAGATACTTGGAGGCCTATATTATCTCATGGAAGCGGAGGTCTTTCAGGAAAGGCAATACATCCTATAGCGATTAAAAAGGTATATGATCTTTATAATAATTTACATATTCCTATAATAGGGTGTGGTGGGGTTTCTACTTGGCAAGATGTAATAGAATTTTTCTTAGCAGGAGCTTCTGCTGTTCAAATAGGAACTGCACTCTGCAATGGATTTGAAATTATTAATGAGATTAATGATGGATTGCGAAATTACCTAACACAAATTGAAAAAAGTTCTATTTCGGAATTAACTGGACTAACTCATAACTTTAAAACTCAGGAGGTGCCGGATTTTTTTGATTAATGCTATAAGAACTGTTAAAGTAAAAAAAATCATTGAAGAGTGTTCTGAAATAAAAACAATTACTTTCAATATAGGTAAGAAAAATACAAAGAATTATATAAAACCGGAACCAGGACAGTTTGTAATGGTTTGGGTCCCTGGAATAGATGAGGTCCCAATGTCCATATCGGGTTGTAATGATGCTGGTGATTGGAGTATTACAGTAAAAAGAGTAGGGGAATGTACAGATGCTATTTTTAAATTAAAAAAGAATGATTTTATAGGTATTAGGGGACCATTAGGCAATTTTTTTAAGCTACCATCAAAAGAGATAGAAAAAGTATATATGGTGGGTGGTGGAACAGGAATAGCCCCTCTTAGATTTCTCGCAGCTAAAATAAATAAGATGAAGATCAAATCAGTAATAATTGAGGGGGCAAAAGTCAGAAATAATCTAATTCTTACTGAAAAACGTAACAATTTAAATAATGAGGTTTCTGAATTAATTTTTTGTACTGATGATGGAAGTTATGGGCAAAAAGGATTTGCCTCAGAAACATTTGAAAAAGCTATTAACCAAGAATCAATAGATTTCAATTCTAAAATAGCAGTTTATACTTGTGGTCCTGAAAAGATGATGTATTCTATTTTTAA
>CAYUTF010000012.1:0-40170 GCA_964447495.1 uncultured archaeon | reverse complement strand
CTAAAATAGCAGTTTATACTTGTGGTCCTGAAAAGATGATGTATTCTATTTTTAAAGTATGCGAAGAAAAGGAAATCGAACTCCAAGCAAGCTTAGAACGTATAATGCGATGTGGTTGTGGATTATGTGGATTATGTGCCGTTGATCCAATAGGGTTATTAGTTTGCAAAGATGGGCCTGTTTTTAATTCGAAAATATTAAGAGAAATGGAAGATTTTGGCAAATATAAGAGAGATCTTTCTGGAAAAAAAATCCCTCTCGAATAATATATATGAAAATCTTTAGTGTATATAGAATCTGATATTCATGGACAAAATACTCCCCCAAAATAAAGAAATTATAAAAAGAATTGCTAGAGATACTATTGAATTCATTTTAAAACATCCAAATATCTCCAAAGAAAAAGTTACTAATATAAAAGGGAAATTTGCTAAGAAATACAATTATAATAGCGTTATTAAGAATGCGACAGTATTAGAATTCTTGAAGCAAGATGAAGAAAATAAAATTCTCCCGATTCTAAAGCGACGAATCACCAGAACATTATCTGGAGTTTCTGTTATTGCCATCATGACTAAACCTCTTCCGTGTCCTGGATCATGTATCTATTGCCCAGGTCAGGAATCTCAACCCGGAAAAAAAGTTGCTCAATCATATACAGGGCAAGAACCTGCAGCATTGAGATCGATTCATAATAATTATGATGCATTTAAGCAAGTCAGAAGTAGAATAGAAGATTTGGAAGCTATTGGACACAAAGTGGATAAAATTGAATTAATAGTTATGGGAGGAACTTTTCTCTCTGCCGATAAAAAATATCAAGAAGAATTTATCAAAGGAGCTTATGAAGGAATTTTAAATAAACATGTATCAAATTTGGAATCGGTTAAAATTCTAGCAGAAAAATCAAAAAAGAGATTAATTGGTCTTACCATTGAAACTAGACCGGATTATTGTAATGAAAAATATGTTGATCTAATGTTAAATTATGGAACTACGCGAATTGAGTTAGGTATTCAAACAATATATGATGAAATTTATGATCTTGTAAAACGAGGGCACACCTCAAAGGAAAGTATTGAAGCAATAAGAATCGCTAAGGATGCGGGATTGAAAGTCAACGCTCACATAATGCCAAACTTACCAGGTTCAAATTATGACAAGGATTTCGAAACATTCAACCAATTATTTGAAAATCCAAATTATCGTCCTGATATGTTAAAGATTTATCCTTGTTTAGTATTAAAGGGAACTGAACTCTATTCATGGTGGAAAAATGGTAACTATTCACCATATAGCACTGAAAAATTAGTAGATTTAATAGCGAATGTAAAAAAACGGCTACCTCCATATGTAAGGATTCAAAGAATTATGAGAGATATACCTGCCCCATTAATAGAAGCTGGTTGTAATAAAAGCAATCTTCGACAATTAGTTCAGCAAAAGTTAAAGAAAGATAATGCCGTCTGCAATTGTATAAGATGTCGAGAATATGGGATACTAAAAAAGAATGTAAGTATTGATGAAGATAATTTACAGGATATCAAATTAAATAGATTGGATTATGAGGCTTCTCAGGGAAATGAGATTTTCTTATCTTATGAAAATGAAAAAGAAAATTTTCTGGTTGGGTATCTAAGACTAAGAAAACCTTCAGAATTAGCTCATCGACCTGAATTAAATGATGGAAATACGATGATTGTTAGAGAAGTACGGGTTGTGGGAGAAATTGTGCCAAAAGACATAAAGCCAAGAAGAAATACTCAAATTCAACATCGAGGATTCGGTAAATTATTGATGGATAATGCTGAAAGAATTGCTCTAGAGAACTTTGATGCTACAAAGCTTTCAGTAATTAGTGGAATTGGTGCAAGAGATTGGTTTTATGCTCTAGGATATAGACTAGATGGACCTTATGTCTCAAAATTATTGAATTAAGTTAGTATAAGTCCCTGGAGATTTGTCAGTATTCTTCCTTATTGCCCCAAATCACATTATAGGCAGGAGTCTCCCATAGAAACAAAAATCTATAGATAATAAATTCCATATAAATTAACAAACATATACTATTTAAACTAATATATTAGATAAAATTCTAAATAGAAAAAGGATATTTTTCCTTTTTGAATCAATTTTATGACTTATCCTAAATATAGGAGATACATTTCTCCAAAACGATTAATTAGGAGTAGATATTCACTATGAGATGATACAGTAATTACGTTTTCGTAGATTTAATTGGTTTTTTACTTTATAATCTAAACTTGAAAATATGGTAAAATTTTGGAAACTATGTATTTCCAAATGAGAAGATATATTAAACTAATCCGATTATGTTTAAAAATAATTATCGATTATTTAATTTTAGATATATTAGATATGTCCGTAAATATTAGAAAAAAAGAAAATTTATCATTTTTATTATTTGAAATAAATTTTATAGAGAAAATGAATTGACTTCAAAAAAATATTTATCCGAAAAAAAAACAGCTCAACAAACCATATCTATATCTCCAGCATTAAAAGATTGGATTGAAAGATATGTAAATGTAAATAGAAAAAATTTTCCTAAAGATAAGAGATTTAAGAGTATATCAGCGTTTTATAATTACGTCATGGAAAAAAGCATGGAAATCTTTAACCGTGGTAAGACATTAAATGACTTTGCAAAATTTGTGGATCAACAAACTGAGAATTTTTTTGAAAAATTAACGTTTAAAGCGGTCATTCCTTTCCACGAAGAGATTGTAAGGACTCATCGATATAATGATTTGTCGTTCAGACATGCCGCAAACTTTTTATTCGCAATTAGAAAAGTTTACTTAGATGGCATTGAACCTTATGATTATAACAAATTTCAAGAGAAGTTTAATATTTTAAGAAATTTCTATCTAGAAAATAAAATTGCCAAAGAGATTAGGCTCGAAATTTCTAGTGATGGGGATACTAAAAACCCCAAAGGTATATTCGAATGTATAGGTAATTATCGAAATTTATTTTGGGAAAATTGTAAAATGAATGCCGCAGTTTTGGGGATAATTGGAGTAAAAATCACTAAAGTTATATATTCAGAAAAGGAACTATATTGTCGATTTAATTTAAAAGCAACTGATTTAATATTTCGAAAGGATCTGGCTCGAAAACAAAGGATTGAGCTCGTTAATTACAATGTTAATTTACTGTTAAATTATTTCGAAGTTATCAATGATAATGATGACTTCTATTTATGGATGAAACTTGCTGAAGATAAAGGAATTTATATTAAATTTAATAATAACAAAACTAGAAATAGGTGGATCGATCTAATAATAAGTGAAATTGAAAAACATGGAGAATCTGATGATATCATTTTACATATTCTTAAATTTTTCCAAAAAATACATTGGATCGAAATTGAAGATGAATCATTATTTAGTTTTAAAATTAGTTTATCGGAGGAAAATGACATTAATGAATTGAATTATTTATTATCCCTGTTATCAAAATACTCACATATAGATAAAATTGAAGGTAAATATTATTTGGATAAAAAAGCTAAAATTTAGTGAAAGTTGCTTTATGCTTTCCCATTTTGATCCAATTTGATTTTATTATCAACATTTCATTTATATTTTTTCATCCTAAAAATAAATATAAAATCACATACTTGATTAGATAGTGTAAATGAATTAATTAAAAAACTGAGAGAGACTATGACACAATTTGATTATGAAAAATTAGGTCTTAAATGCGGTTTAGAAATACATCAACAGCTAGAGACAGATACAAAATTGTTTTGTAGATGTCCATCTACACTTCAAGGGACAAGAAAACCAGATTTTGAAGTTAAGAGATATATGAGACCTGTTTTGGGAGAGATGGGCACATATGATAAAGCAATGCTTACTGAATATGGAAAAGGAATGGATATCATTTATGAGGGCTACAACGATGTGATATGTACTTATGAGTTAGATGAAACCCCTCCTTTCCCGTGTAATTCAGAAGCAAGAAAAATTGCTTTGAAAATTGCATTGCTTCTTAATGCAAACATTATTGAGGAGATGCATGTATGTAGGAAAAATTATTTAGACGGAAGCGTTCCCTGTGGCTTTCAGAAAACAATGATTTTAGGCACTGATGGATATATTCCATTAGTAAATGGTAAAAAAATAAGGATCGATATCCTCAGTTTGGAAGAAGAGGCAGCAAGAAAAATTAAAACCGAGGATAAAACTAATTATTATCGTTTAGATCGATTAGGAATACCTTTAATTGAGGTTACAACAAAACCAGATATTACGAGTCCTAATGAATGTAAAGAATGTGCCGAAAGAATTGGTTTACTCTTATGGATGACAGATGTTAAGAAAGTGATAGGGTCTATCCGACAAGATATTAATATCAGTATTAAGTCAGGGACAAGAATTGAAATAAAAGGTGTTCAAAAATTAGGATGGATCCCTAATTTAATCAATCATGAAGTTTCAAGACAACTCGGTTTAATTGAGATTAAAAATCTCTTAGCAAAAAATAAATTGACCGTAAATGATATCCCAAATATTTCCATCGATTTAACCGAGTTGCTAAAGAATACTAATTCAAATTTTATTAAAAAAGGTATAAAGTCAGGAGAATTTGTATATGGAATAAATTTTCATGGATTTAGAGGAATATTTGGAAAAGAATTAATGGAGAATTATAGATTTGGGACTGAGGTAAGCAGTAAGGTAAAAACAATTTCTGGGTTAAAAGGAATAATTCATTCCGATGAAGATTTAAAGAAATATAAGTTCTCCGATGAAGATATTAGGAGTATTCATGAAAAATTGAATTATAAAAATGAAGATTGTTTTGTCTTAGTTTTAGGGACAAAGAAAAAAATAGAAAAAGCGATTCAAGTTATTATTTCTAGGATACAATATGCATTCGAGGGGGTCCCTCCTGAAACAAGAAAGGCTCTTGAGAGTGGTAATACCGAATTTCTTAGAGATCTACACGGTGGAGCACGTTTATATCCCGATACAGACTCACCATCGATTATGAATATAATCACTGAAATTGAAGCCATTAGAAAAGATCTTCCAGAGTATCCTTGGAATATTATGAAAAATTTTTCGAAAAAATTTAATACAGAAGAGAGATTGATTAAGAAATTAATATTCAACGGTAAGTTAGAGTTATTTAAACATCTTGTTGACATATATCCTGAAAACCCCTCTTTAATCTTAACAACTTTATTAGAGACCTCAAAAGCCTTGAAGCGAGAAGGAAAGAAGACAGAACTAATTACTGATAATGATTATATTTCTCTTTTTGAAGAATTAAAAAGTAAACAAATTGGAAAAGAAATCATCGAAGATATAATGCGAATGAAAACAGAACAACCACATCTTTCTATTTCACAGATCAAAGATAGATTGAACATTAAAAGCATTTCTTTAGAAGAATTACAAAAGATAATTGAAAATATTGTGAATCAAAACATGGAATTAATCAAAGAACGAGAAATTCGATCATTAGGACCTTTAATGGGAGAAGTTATGAAAAAAGTTAAAGGTAATATCGATGGCTCAATAGTAAATAAAGAATTAAAAGAACAAATTAAGAAGAAATTAGAGGCGATAAAGTAAATGAAAGACAAATTAGAAGGATATAAAGGAAAAACAAGAGAAATTTTAGAACAAAATAAAATTCAAATATGGGATATTATTGCGATAAAAACGAAAAGAACTCAATTAGAAGGAATCCTACTCCCTCGAAATGAATATGCTTCGCCTAACTATGTTGAGATAAAACTAGAAAATAACTATAATGTGGGAATCAATATCTCAGAAATTCAAACTATTACTAGGAAAGGAAAGCGGGAAGCAAAATATAAAATTCCAGAAAAAAAGTTTCCTATAAATACTAATTTACCAAATCTAAAATTATTGGGAACGGGGGGTACTGTAGCATCTCGCCTGGATTACACTACAGGTGCAGTAATTCCTTCCTTTACTCCGGGAGAATTATTCAGCGCCGTTCCTGAGTTAGCAGAAATTTGTAATCTCGATTGTGAGATCGTCTTTGAGATTTTATCTGAAAATATGAAACCAGAATATTGGCAACAATTAGCAATAAAAGTAAAGGAAGCAATTGATTCTGGTATAGATGGTATAATAATTGGACATGGAACGGATACAATGTCTTTTACCTCTGCCGCTCTTTCTTTCATGTTAAGTAATCTAAGTGTGCCTATTGTCTTAACAGGTAGTCAGAGAAGTTCTGATCGCCCTTCCTCTGACGCTGCTCTTAATTTACAAAATGCGGCGGTGGTTGCTAGTTCTGATATTGCTGAAGTAGTTGTGACGATGTTAGGATCATCATCTCATGATTATGGATTAATTCATAGAGGAACCTTAGTAAGAAAAATGCACTCCTCCTTAAGAAGTACATTTCGAACCATAGATGACATTCCACTGGGAATGGTTAAAGATAGAATTATTAAAATGTTTAAGAAAACATACAATAAAAGATCTAAGCAAAAAACCATCCTAAAAACAAAATTCGAAAAGAAAATCGCTTTAGTTTATGAGTATCCTGGAATTGAAAATGAATTAATCGAATATTATATTGATAAAGACTATAAAGGTATTGTAATTGCTGGTACAGGGTTGGGTCATGTTGGTACGAATATTTATCCCTCAATTGAAAGAGCCATTCAAGAAGATATTACCGTATTAATGACGACTCAAACACTTCATGGGTTTGTAGGGATGAATGTTTATTCCACTGGAAGAGAATTACAAAATATGGGGGTTATTCCCGGTAAAAATCTCATACCTGAAGTAGCATATGTGAAACTTGGATGGGTTCTAGGGCAAACAACTGATCGAAAGGAAATAAAAAAATTATTGCTCACAAATATCGCAAATGAATTCATTGAGAGAGAAATACCTATTGCATTTAATTATGATATAGATCAGCTTTTAGCGAACAAGAAATTATAATCTTCCATTAGAAAATTTGAAAAAATAAAAAAAAATTTAAACTTTCGTTAATTAGATATTACAAATTAGATTTTACTAGTGATATTAATGGGAAAACGAATTTTAGCCCGAAGAAAAGGATACGGCAATTTATGGGCTCGATCTCCAGGTCATAGACATGTAGGAAGAGTAAAATATCGATCATTTAAACAAAACGAATCAGAACTTAGATTTAAAGTGGTTGATTTCCTTCACTCACCAGGTCGGGGTGCCCCTGTTGCAGTTATAAGATATCATGATGGAATAAAAGGATTATGGCTCCCTCCTGAAGGTGTTTTTGAGGGTCAGGAATTTATTCAAGCGAAACAAGGGTCTGTAGAAGTGGGAAATATACTACCCCTGAAAGAGCTACCACTAGGTACATTAGTATATAATATTGAAGCAACTCCGCAAGATGGAGGTAAGTTTGCTCGTGCGTCAGGTGTAACCGCTATAGTGAGAAATAAAACAGCAAATAAAGTTGAAGTATTATTCCGCTCTAAGAAAACAAAATGGATCAATGAACAATGCCTCGGAACAGTTGGTGTGGTCGCTGGTGGAGGGAGAACTGATAAACCATTCTTAAAAGCAGGAAATAAATTCTATTATATACAATCTAAAGCGAAAAAGTGGCCTGTAGTGCGAGGAGTTACTATGAATGCGTGCTCCCATCCTTATGGTGGCGGCGCCAAGCAGTCTCCTCACAAATCTACCACAACCAGCAGAAATGCTCCTCCCGGTAGGAAAGTTGGGCAAATAGCTGCGAGAAGAACTGGCCACCAAAATTAGTTTAAATTAGCTGACCACAGTTTGAGCAATAAACTGCTCCTTTATTATTTTCCTTTCCACAATTCGGACAAAATCTATGCTCTTCTTTCGGAGTGAAAAAACTTCCTAATTGTAGTGGTTTTTGTACTCCTTGAACCTGTTCTTGTCCATTATTTCTAGGTTGAGACCTACTCCTTTTTTTTAACCGCCGACTTATATAAATATAAATGGAAAATATTACAAGATATACAATAATATAGAGCCTCCAATCATTAATTAGGTATCTGAGAGGTACTGCAAGTCCAATGAGAAGTACTAACACAATAAATGGAAGTACATTCTTCTTGAAATCAGGCATCAGCACTTTTTGGAAATATTCTTGCATTCGCACTTTCTCAGGGAGTTTTTGAGTTTGAGACTCCACCAGATAATGCAATATGTTATAAAACTGATCTTCGAGAGAGATAGATGATAATCCCACAATGGATTTAAGCATTCCTGGAAGTTCTGGCACTGCTCTCTTTAAGAATACGGTTATTGAATAATTGCGATCTCGATGCATTTGTTGAGCTACTGAATTAATGGATTCAATTCTTATAGTTATTACTTGATCCTTATTTGTCACTAGTAATTTGTCAGAAGTGAGGGTATAGCGTGATTTCTTTAAACTTTTATTCGAAGATCGTTTTGAAAGCCCCCCAATAGTGAAGAAAAAAGCGCCAGTAAGTGCTCCTATGCCGATGAACATTAAAGGGAATATGCCCAGATAGATTAGGAATTCTGGTAAAGGTAAGTACCAAAAGAGTGCTAATGATATGCACAAAAGGATACATGAAATACCCGTGATAAGTTCAATTGTCGCTTTTTTTGAGTGAAATACAGGTTTAGTTGTTGCTATAACAATATCATTTGACTCAAGATATTTTTTCTCCTTCTCTAGCTCAGCAAGTTGAGCGGGTGATATCGGATTTTGAATCCTATCTTTAATATACTCTTCAAGGAGTTCTTTCTTTCTTAATTCGCTGGTTCGAGCGTCAATCATCTCGGGAGAGAGGGAGATTCTTCCTTTGAGTAAGGCGTCGCGAGACATTAATAATTTATTATCGTTCTTCCAATTCAAATAGATTGAAAAGATTTGGAGATAAATTCGTGGGAGATTTTCAATTGGTCCGAAATGAATCATTTTTTCTCTTTGTTTAGGATAATCATAGACTTTTAAAATATCATAATTCTGTTCTATTTTTACAGGAGGGGATAAAATTCGGCGACTATTCGAGAAGCTAAATGCTAAGGTGGAGGAATACTTAAGGATTTTTTGCTGTGAATCTTCTCGAACTACAATTTCATTCTCAGCAATTGATAAAGAAGATCCAAGTGGTATTATGCGATAATTTGAAACAATTATTTCTATGATAAGCATAATTAAAATTGAAACTAAAACGGAAAGAGTAGTGATATTTACAATCAATTTAAAATAATCCTCTAACATCGAAATGAGCATGAAGTATATAACTAAGAAAGCAACTCCTATCGAGACAAAAATGGATATTAAACACCTTCTTTGACTTAACTTTGCACGGGCTCGTTTTTGAGCAGAGATTTCTAACAGGAGCGGAGGAGAATTATGCGAAATATTTCCAAACCAATACAGGATGGATTCCAATATAGGTCGAAATTGTGAGAAGTCAGGTATATTGTGGATTTTTACTTTTTTTGGGATAGATTCTGCAGTATACAAATGAATTGTCCTATAATCACCACGAGAATCATATAGAGCTTTACACGCAGAGAAACCAATTAATTTCTCATAATTATGAATAGAAGTGACACTTCTTCTTCCCTTATATACCAATTTATAGAAATGAACACTACGATCCGTCAGTACCAGAAAAAGATCTTTTTTATGTTCACGAGCCATACCTCTCATAGGAAATATGGGAAATACAAGCCCAATAGGGATCAGAACAGACGGCATGAGAAAATTGTCTAGTGAAATCGAAACAATGAAGTAAAAGAAAAGAAAGAAACCAAAACATGCGATAAAAATCTCGAATTGGACTGTGTGCATCTGCTTCCGTAATTTGATGCGTGGAGATCGGTAAAGAATTGTCTCCTCTTCCTTGATTCCTGCTAAAAGCTCTTTTGGAATCTCAGATTCATACCCTTTCCTATTTCGCGATTCCTCTAATCGCTCATTGATATAGAGAGAGATCTTTAAGTAAAGGCGATAAAGTGAGCCAAGCAATGCTATGCTAAATATCACTAGCACATAAATGGAGTACACATTATACAAAAAATAAATAATATCTTGGAAGACGACCATTTTTCTAATTGAATGCAAATATTTTTGCCCTTATAATAAAATTTCCCTTTGATGTATTTAAACTTTGCAAATAATCTTAGGGGAAAATTTTTCCTTTTTTTTACCTCTGTTCAGGAAGAAAAGTTGAGCAAATAGCTGCAGGAAGAACTGGTCACCAAAATTAAAATCTAAACCAATTTCTCTTTGGTAAAGTATTCAACTCAACATTTCACTCGTTAAATTCATTTTCGACCAAAGTTTTTATCACATGTGATGAAGCCTTTTCAGTTATTAATTAAACCCGTATCGTTTAATTGTAATTTAAGATGTACCTACTGCTTCTATCTTAGGGCTAAAGAACTTTACCCTGAGACAGAACGACCTCAAATGACTGAAAAGGTGTTGGACTCCATTATTTCTCAATTTATGGGTTACCAGTTTAAAGAGTCGATCATTGGCTGGCAAGGGGGTGAACCTACTCTTGCCGGATTAGATTTTTTCAAAAAAGTGGTATCCCTTCAACAAAAACATGGAACGCCTGGGCAAATTGTTGGAAATGCGTTGCAAACCAATGGAATATTGATCGATGAAGAGTGGTGTAAGTTCCTCCATGAATATAGATTCTTAGTTGGGTTAAGTTTGGATGGCCCTAAATCAGTACATGATAAATATCGAAAAAGCATAGGCGGTAAATCAGTATGGGAAAAAGTTATGAATGCTGCACGTATGATGAGGAACCATCAAGTTGAATTCAATATCCTTTGCGTAATCAGTAAAGCAAATGTAAATCGAGTAAAAGAGGTGTTTGACTTTTTCATCAATAATGGTTTTTTTTATTTACAATTTATCCCTGCTTTAGAAGCTGATGAACAGGGTAAAAAAGCTTCATTTTCTATAAGCACCTCCCAGTATGGCAAATTCTTGTGCGAACTCTTTGATTTATGGAAGAACTCTCCCAATCAAATATCTATTCGATTGTTTAATACGATGATCGCAAAAATTTTAGGCTATCCCGAAGGATTTTGCGTATTAGAACAAAATTGCGCTGATTATCTGCTAATTGAATGGAACGGAGACGTCTATCCCTGCGATTTTTTTGCCAAAGAATCCTACAAAGTAGGAAATGTGTTAGATCAGGATTTAGCGTCTCTATTAGAAAAACGAGATAAAACTTTCGGAAAATTAAAAGGGAAATTAGCTAAAGATTGTCTTAGCTGTAAATGGCTTTCATATTGTTATGGGGGCTGTATTAAAGATCGGATATTCATCGATAACCCTCATCCAGAAAAAACCTACTATTGCGAAGGATTAAAAATGTTCTTCGAGTATTCTCATGAATGGTTTTTACATAAAGCTAAAGAACTTTCCTAGTAGTTTTCAGTAAAAATAAGAAAAGTAAGTAAAAATTGTAAAAATTATTAAAAAATTATTAAAATATTATAGAAAAATTTTGACCATCACATCGACGAGAAACTAAAACTTACATTCTTCAATAACTCTTTATACCTCGAGCGCAGAGTCACTTCCGTGACTCCTATCACTCGAGAGATATCTTTTTGACTCACTTTGACATTCCTAAGTTTGGTAATCAAATATATTGCGCCAGCGCATAAACCTTTTGGGTCCTTTCCTGAGATTGATGTATGTTCTATAAACTTATTTAAAACTTTCATCGATTCTTTCTCTATTTCAATCCCTAAATCTAAATCAGCACAATATCGCGGAATTAACGATACCGGATCTATATGAGAAATCTTTAAATTCAACTCTCTCACTAAAATCTTATAACATTTCTTTACAATATTATCATTAATCGAAGCCTCTTCTAAAATCTCTTGAAGAGTCACCGGGACTTTCTCATCTTTACACGCATAGTAGGAACAAGCCGCAACCATTCCATTGATTGACCTGCCCCGTAATAATTGTCGCTTGAATACCTCTTTATACAAACGAACCGCTGACTTTTTTACTCGCTCGGGAAAACTTAAATTGCCTCCAATCCGCTTCAGCTCTGTGATCGCCATAAGCATATTGCGCTTCTCCCATGAAAGATGAGTATTCCACTTTGCAGCCCTTCTTAAATCAGGATTCTTTATCTTCGATCTATCGATTACTGTGCTTAATCCAATATCAGGCATCAATATTGACATGGGTGATCCTGTCCTTTCTTTCTTGTCTTTTTCATGCTTTGAGTATGCGCGAATTCCACTATGAGAAACATCAATATCCTTCTCACTAATCACTAAACCACATATCTGACATACAGTCTCGCCTCTTTCTATAACATTTATAGTCTGCCCGCCACACTCAGGGCAAGAGTTAGCCGATACATCTAATTCTACAACCATTATATTCCCTCAATCTTAACCCGTTAATATTTCCTCTTTTTTTGTTATCCCACTTTTTCGAAAGAAAAGTAGGAGTTTTACACACAATACCTTTTTTTTGTACACACACTATATTAATATATATTATATTTGCACCCGAGTATTTAAATGTTTTCGTTTTTACATTCGAATTGTGATCGAAAACGATTTTTTACACGAATATTTTTGACACAAAAACTTATTAAATAGAGAATAAGGGTAAGGAGAGATTAAAAAAGCGACATAATATTGAGGTATTAGGGCGCGGAGGGGGTTGAATTTTCACTTAAGAATATTTTGAGTAAAAACAAATTTGTCGGAGCTTTTTGAATCCAATTTCACTTTTTTCGCACAACAAAGGGAAAAAGTCAAACACATCACAATTTAATAAAATAGTTAATACAACCCTTCTCAAGAATTAAAGATTCTCTAAAGATTTAAATATAGAATATTCCATATTGTAGATGTGAGGGATCAAAATATCCAGTAAAGCGTAAAATAAGAAAATTGGATCTTATTCCCTCCAACGTCTAGAAAGGTTAAAAATTCAAATTTAACAAATAATTATCAGTATTCATAAACTATAATATTCCTATTATGATTCAAGAGTTCAAGGTCAATGAGTATCTAACCCTTAAACTAGAAAAGGGGAAAACTAATATCTATATTCAAGATAAGTTATTTCAACAATGCAGATTCTTACTTATTAACATTCCCGTAGAAGATATAAATTCATATGACGAGTTTAAATCGATAGACGAGGTAGCAGAATATCTAAATCATTCTTTGGAAGGAAGGGAAGAGAATATCTCAATTCCCCCTGAAGTAGAGTTCTGGGGGCACTGCTCTAATCTGCAGGCATGGTTTGAAAATGGGTACGATGTGCGCTTGCTACATAGTAATTTGGCGTTCCCTCTATTAAGGAGGCTTACGGAAGTTGAGGACTCACGAGCGAAACTAGTATTTCAAGAAGAAATTTGCAAACGTTTTACTTCTTTCCATCCCCCAACAATTAGTTATTTAACCAATGAAGGGTTTCTGCGTTATCTAACCGAAGTGCAAAAAGAAATGTTGTTGAGGGCATGGATAGAAAAGGAAATTGAAAATGCAGTAATATTACTTATAGGGAAAGATTACCTTAAACATTTCGGAGAGCAGTTTCTACCGCTAATTCTCGAAAATCTCGACACTTATATCAAAAAGCGAGAAGAGACCTATTTTCGTTTAACGCAAGAATTGCTACTTTTATTTCCAGAACTCGGAATAATAAATGAAGAGGAATTTATCATCCGTCTACTACGGGGTAAAAAAAATCTACTCCAACAGATATTTGAATTTCGACAACCCTTATTAACAAATAATAGTACCAACTTCTTAACAACAAGAGAAAATCGTACTCGTTTAGATGTATTAGAGAAACTGAATTTATTTCTAGAAGAGCTTGAAAAGGACGGTGGGTTTATTAAACAAAAAATCAAGGAACGAGTTCGAGACCTATTTGAAACCCTTTCAATAGGAAATGTATTTTCTCTTTTAAAATATAAGTTTTATAAATTGCTATCGCTATCTGATTTTAAAGAAATGATGCTATCAAAGAAATCTCCTTTTTTAGAAAATTTTTTCAATTATTTAGGTCACGATGATATAATGCGGTTTGTTGATTCAAGTGCAGTTCCTTCAAGTCTAGTCTACACCTATTTTGATGAAGAAGCACAAGACATATTATCTCAAAAGATGAAACAGTTACCTTTCGGCCAAAGAGTAAAAATGATCAACGGGTTAACGAAGTGGGTTCGCACTGGAACATATACTGACCATATCTTACGCTTTTCTTCTAAAATTCTTAAAAAGATCGATATTGAGGGCAAATTTCATAGATTCCGAATAGTTTATTATGAGCAGAAGGATTTGGAAGATATCCTTATTAATCCCCATAAAATTGTGATTACTGATGAAAAAATATTTCTTCGACTTACATTTCCCCAAAGCGAGATTATTACGTACACTCACATAAAGAGAGGGGGATTTACTCGAGCAGATTTATTAGGTTTCATTTTCAATGGATATCAACAGATATATAAGAATCATAAACAATCTATAGGTAACGATAAGATTTCTCACCATCATCTTGAAGATCTGTTCATTTATGGTATATTTTATGATGTTGAAGTTAAAGAGGTAAGATTTTACATAGGTCATACATTAACACATTTTCAATGAAAACCTAGTAATCAATAGACTTTAAAACGCTAATAATTTTTTTTAATTTTGGTTTTACAGATGGGGCATTTTTTCCAGCCGACGTGGCGTATATAATTGCAATTTCTACATTTTATACAGTTATAGGATAAACTTGAAGTTCAAGTATATCCTGAGTTATTAATTTTTGTGGTAAAAAACATTCAATTGAACTCGAAAAATTAGAAAATCGCATATGTCTCTTTTTGCTTTTAAATGATTAATTTCATGTCAAGGAGAGAAAAAAGTAATATTTTAGTAACAAGCGAGGTTTATCTTATGAATATAGTCCCTAATATTAATGAAAAATTATATAGACATGCGAAGTTCCTAAGAAATTTGGACTTAAACGAGCAAGACACAAAATTACTTCGACTCTTTCTGAAAATTAATCAAATTTTTCCTATTGATGATAACAGAAATCTAAGAATTGAAGATAACACTCAAATTAATAGAAAAATCGCGGTTGAATTTTGATTTTTTTTACATCGTGAGCGACGAAGGTGTATATGTGTTTTAAAATGAATTCTATTAATACATAAAGGCAAAATTCGATTTGCGAAATCAAAATCAAAATTGATATTCCGCTTTAATAGAAATTATTGTCGTTTTAGATAATATTAAATAAAAATTCTATTACTAATTTTTTGGTATTTATTAGTGGTAAAAAAATTCTCCAAGCATTCAATTAAAGGTGAAACATAAATAAAAGTAGATTCTGATAATTCGGATCATTCAGAGAAAAAAGAGAAGGAAAAGAATGATGAGAAAGAGGAGAACGACATGGAAGAATCTCAATTAGAAAAAGATGAAAATGATAATTCTATTAATCCCAAATTGACCGATGAGGAAATAGAAAAGCTTAACCCCAAAAATGAAAAAGCAAGACAACTCATGGAGCAGTATAAGGAGGAAACAGAAAAGTATGCGGTGTGGAGGGGGATTATCACTGAAGGCTTTAAACGCTGGTTAAAAGGAGAAAAAATCTATACTCGAGATAAGGAACGAATTTCTTTATATGTATCTGATGAAGCTAAATCAGAATGGCAAGAGTTTATCAATCAGAATAAAGATGAGTATCCCTCCTTTTCGAAACTTATTCGAGAAAGTGTGAATACCTTTATAGAAGATACTAAAATGCAGGCGGATGATTTCTCAAAAGTAAATCGAAATACCATCTCAAATATCTCTCATGCTTTAAAAGAACCTTTAACTTCAATTAAGGGATATTCTCAATTACTCCTTGAAAATGAAGAATTTAAAAAGAGTCTCAATAATAGTGTAAAGGAGACTGTAAAGGATATTTTTGAGCAAAGTATTTTATTAGAAAACATTATCATAAAATTTTTAGACAACATTAAGGTGCAATCGAAAGATTATGATATTTTACTTATTGAAGACGATTTAGCAACTATTCGACTTATCACTAGTTACTTTGATAGTAAAGGGTATAAATGCCAGGGTGTCGTGAGTGGAGATAAAGGGTTGGAAGAATTAGGTAGAGTTTCTCCCAAAGTAGTATTATTAGATATCCTATTACCCGATTTAAGTGGTTATGATATCTGTAAAACAATTAAGTCTGATAATGAATATAAAAAAATACCTGTCTACTTTTTAACTGCTATTTCTGGTTCGGAAGTTGAAAAACACTTAGAAGAAACTCAAGCTGATGGATATATCCTAAAGCCGTTTAATTTTAGCGATTTCGAAATTATTTTTAAGATTTTAAACGGAAAAGCTTAATATTTTTATAAGTAAAAAGATAAGAATACATAAGGAATTGTGTTCAAAAAACACTTTTTTCATATTTTAGAACAAAATAATATTGGTAAAAATACAAAAAAATTTAATTTCTGTAAAAAATTATATTACTTACATCCAAATTTTTAAAATTACATCAAAAATCAATGAAAAATAATTTACCCGTTATTAGACTCTTTATTAAATTCCTAAATAGGTATTTCATAATTTCAAAAAAAGGTGAGAATGATGACCAATGAAAAAGCAAATCATGATTCAGATGAAATCCCAATAATGACCGATGAAGAGATTGAAAAATTAGATTTAACAGACGAAAAAGTAAAGAAACTAATGGAAAAATATGAAGACGAGACAGAGAAGTATGCAATTTGGAGGGGGATTATTACTGAAGGCTTTAAGCGTTGGTTAAAGGGGGAAAAGATTTATGACAGAGATAAAGAACGAATTTCTTTATATGTGTCTGATGACACAAAAGCGGATTGGCAAGACTTTATAAATATGCATAAAGACGAATATACTACAATTTCAAAGCTTATAAGGAAAAGTGTTGAATATTTTATAAATATTCAGTCAAAATTTTCAACTGAAAACGTATTAAAGTTAGATAACCAAGCGATTACGAACATATCACACGCACTTAAAGAACCATTAACCTCAATTAAAGGATTTTCTCAGTTGCTTCTTGAAAACTATAAAGACGAGGTGGATGAGAACGTTTTAACTACAATCCAAAACATTTTTGATCAATCTCTTTTACTTGAAAACAAAATTATTAACATTCTTGATAACATTAAGACTGAGAGCACTCAATATGACATTCTATTAATTGAAGATGACTTTCCCACAATACGATTATTAACCAGCTATTTTGATAGTAAAGGCTATTCCTGTAAAGGTTTTGTGAGCGGAAAAAAGGGTTTCGAAGAGCTCAATAATAATACTCCTAAAGTGATTTTGTTAGACATAATATTACCCGATTATAGTGGATATGATATATGCAAAACGATTAAATTGAATAAAGAATTGAAAAATATTCCTGTATATCTATTAACAGCCATCCCCGGCTCCGAAGTTGAAAAACACATGGAAGAGATTCACGCTGATGGGCTTATTTTAAAACCCTTTGATTTCTCTGATTTTGAAGTTATTTTTAAGTATTTAAAATGAAGGAATTACGATTTAGCAAAAATTAAAGCATTTAGGAATTGTAAGTTAGCGGGCTATGAGGGATATTCGCATTTCGGGTAAATCCCGCTGTTGATTCGAACCCCCGACCCACCGGTTAAGAGCCGGTTGCGCTACCTGCCTGCGCCAATAGCCCGCAATTATGAATGGTATAAATATTATACCGCTTAAATCTTTTTTCCATTAAATGACTTCACATCTAAAAACGCAGACGGAGGGATATTCGCATTTTGGGTAAATCCACGAATCGATTCGAACCCCCGAGCGCTCACGCGCACCGGCTCGCTTGGTTAAAATTAACACTCAAGGCCGGCGTCTTACCAGCTAGGCTACGTCTGCGCGTTTAAAATGGTGAATAACCTAAGGATGAAACATTAAGGTATTCGTATTATTATGAGTATGTTCAATTAAATAAAATTTTTATTATTTTTACCATTCAACTTTAGAGCTTACTCCTTTTATTAAGAAAAATATAAATTTTATGCTTCATTGTCCTCAATATAAGGTTGTGATAAAATGAGTGGGGCAAAAGATTTCAGATATTTGATACCACAACGCATATTTGATGAGCTTACTCAAAAAGCTTCCGAAGAAGGAAATAAGGATTACATTATGCACTTTTGGGTTTTTGCGGATCGAAAGGAAAATTTCGGAATTGTTAATAAATATATCGTTAACACCGATTTGCGAAAATCTAAGGTCCATGTAAAACCAAGAAGTTGGATGCGATATAAGAAATCGAAGATATATAATATGCGCAAGTTTAAACAAGAGTTAGGGGTAGATATTGTGTGGCAAGCTCACACACATCCGAGTGGGAATGAGAAGCTACACGCGATTGACAAGAGGATACTGAAGTATTTGTCAAACGGGGTGATGTTGATCATAATTCCTACAAATAAAGAGAAAGCTCAAGAAGCTAACTTAGTAGGATGGTATTATGATAAAAGGTATACTAAGAAACCCATCATAGAAAAAATGGTTTTTGAGATAATCTCCGAATAATTTTTTTCTTTCTTTTTTTCAAAAAATCACAATGATATGATTATTGCTTTTAATTTTGTATTTTCTCCTAATATCTTATACGATTATCCACGTGTAATAATAAAGTATTAAAATTTTGAAGTTTTATATTCAAAATATAATATTCAAAATCAAATAGAAATTAATAAGCAATCGTCGCTTAGCCTGGTAGAACGGAATAGCGTGCCGAAAGCGCTGGATTGCTAATCCAGTGTCCGAACGGATACGTGGGTTCGAATCCCACCGATTGCGTATTATTTTTAGCTTTTTTCTGAATAGGGACGGGCCAGTGGTCTAGTGGTTATGACGTCGCGCTTACACCGCGAAAATCGGGAGTTCAATCCTCTCCTGGCCCACTTTTTCCATTTATTTAATTATATAGTGACTTTATTCTATTCGGTTTTATAGCGCTGAATTTGCTATTCTTCAATAACTTTCCAATGTCAGAGATTATTCCGGGTGATTGGGTCCCTTCTCGTAGAAGAACAATATTTTCTAAAAATCCAAATCGTTCAATAGATACGATATCACGTAAATGCCCTGTTTTTACAAGAGCTTTTTTAACTTGGCCTTTACTTTGACCGCTAATGAATACCCCTTCGATATTTTCTTTTATAAATTTTTGAAATAAATTAAGCGTGCTATTATCTAATAATCCTAATACTCTCTTTTGTTCTTCATCGATTGACTCAATTTTTACATAAACAGGAAACATATCAATAAAGTCATATGCTTTTACGATTTCTGATAGCGATTTAAGCATTCCATTACACAATTGTTTTCTGAGTGCATGTAATGGAATTAAAACGTCGGTCTTTGGATTTAATATTGCACAATCAACAAATATTCCAAAACCCACTTTACCGATATCGACCATGGTTCCCTTGTATATTTTCCCTTCTTTGAGCTCGTCAAAATTAACAATTGTGCCGATTTCCTTCTTTATCAAATTAAACATGAAGACTTCTTCTGGACCATCTATTTCTATCTCAAATCTACTGTCAAAGGCTCTCAATTTCTTAATATTAATATTTGTTGAGGGGAATCCTTTAACTTTCTCTCCTAAGTATTTTAGATATCTATTTTGCAAAGCTCTCTGCTCTTTTTCTGATGAAAAATTATATATTTTATCATATAAAACTAACTTTTTTACCATATTTTGAACCAAATCTTTCGAAATTCTAAAAGTTTCAAGTATAATAATAAAGAAGGGCTAAAATAAATTTTTTAGGGATTGAAGTATCGTTCTAAAAAGATTTAAATTAATTAACTTTCATGTAAAGTTAAATAAAGAGTATATTGAAAACACATGGAAGAGCAAAGATTTTATAGTCTCTTAGAAAAATTAAGAGAGTTTGATGGAGTTGAAGAAGCATTTTTACTGAATAAAGATGGAGCAGTCATATATAAATCACATGACTTTTCTTTACCTCCAGATGAGGCAATAGGTATTCTTTCAGCATGGAAAAATAAAGAGCCCGCACTAATGTACCAAGGATTTAGATTTGCGATATTAAAGAATGATGAAATTCAACTTGCTGCTAAAAATATTGTTGGTGGTAAGGGAAATATCGTAGGATCCATAACAAAAGAAGGAGATTATTTTCTTGCGCATACTCGCGACGAAGGCATGATCTTACTTGAATGGTCAATCCAAATAAATAAAGTTGCATGGAGTTAATTACGATTTTTATTTGTCTATTTTTATGATTTTTTTTATTCTATAAAAAAAAAATATAAATTCCATAGTTTATTACTTCTTTGTAATTAGAATAAAAAAATAATGTACACCGAAATTAATTAAAAATAAAATATCTTAAGGATTTAACTTATATCAGTTAAGAATTTTAAATTTTCTATTGAATTCGAAATAAAATTAAAGAGGATGATGAAAAATATTCCAACAGGCAGGCCGTGGCTATGACATGGCGATAACTCAATTTTCCCCAGAAGGTCGTTTATTCCAAGTGGAGTATGCGATAGAGGCCGTGAGAAGAGGAACGACAGCAATAGTATGTAGAAATAAAACTAGTGTTGTATTTGCTGTCGAAAAAAAGAGTTCTGAGCTTCAAGAGGTTATTGGCTCAGAGAAAATTTTTAAAATTGACGACCATATTGGGGTTGCAATTGCCGGTTTGACTGCAGACGCACGAGTCTTAGTTGATAGAGCTCGTGTTCAAGCTCAAGTTAACCTACTTAATTATGATGAGAAAATTACTGTAAAAGACAGTACTCTGAATATCTGTGAGTATCTTCAGTTGTTCACTCAAAACGCAGGGGTCCGACCATTTGGTGTAAGCCTTTTAATAGGAGGTATAGATCCTGATGGCAAGCCTACTGTGATTTTGACTGACCCTAGTGGAGCTAATTGGAGTTATAAAGCTTTTGCAATTGGCGCTGGTTCAGCTGAAGCCCGCAAATATCTTGAGGAAAATTATAATGAAGATATGAGTGACGAAGAATTAAAGTTATTTCCCTTAAAAACACTGAAAGAATTGATGGGAGATAATCTTAATAAAAATAGTTGTGACGTTGCTTATGTCCTAAAAGACGATAGAAATTTTAAATTATTAACTGTGGAAGAAAAAGAAGAGTTAATAAGCAAATTATAATACTTGAGATATTTTGGATTTTAACAATATAGTTTGTTAGGGCAATAACCAAAGCGAAATAATTCAGTAATAAAATCATAAATTGCGTGAAATATTCGATGATCGATAGAGCAAGAATAGATTTAGGAGGATATATCATAGGACGGATCGAAAAAGAAGGAAGAACTTTCGAAATGCTCTTAGATCCAGAAAAAGCATGGGAAGCAAAAAAGATCATTCGTGAAGAGATTAATAAAAGACTAAAAGATGGGAAAGAAAAGTCTCGTATTTCAACAGAAGAGCTCTTGAACAATCCAAATATTTCAACAGACCTCATTTTTGAGAGTTTTACCGTATTTGAAGATCTACGTCGAGGTAAAAAAGCTACTGACGGAGATATGGAAGCAGTTTTTAATACAACTGATGGAAGGATTATTGCGTGTATCATATTACTTGATGGAGAAATTAATTGGACGAAGGCTCAACGGGAAGAAGAAAGAGAAAAGAAGTTAAAGCAAATCATAACGATTATAACAAAGAATGCAATCAATCCCCAGAATCAAAAACCACATCCTTATCAAAGAATTGAAAAAGCAATTGAAGAAGCTAAGGTAAAGATTGATTTAATGAGGAATGCAGAAGAACAAGTTGATGACGTTGTAAAAAGTATTAGAGCCATCATTCCTATACGTATGGAACAAGTCGAAATGGCTTTAAAGGTCCCTTCCGCATTTACTGCAAAAGGATATAATGTAGTTGCCCAATTAGCTCAAATAAAGAAAGAAGAATGGCAATCTGACGGATCCTGGGTTTCAGTTGTCAGTTTACCCGCTGGTTTACAGATGGAGTTAATTGATAAACTTAATAAGTTAACCCATGGAAGAGTTCAAACTAAGGTATTAAAATCCTAACCAGATGTTTTTAATTAATTTTAGCTATATTATTTTTTCATTGGTTAGGTAATATAATTACAAATATAGAGAGTGGTATAAATTAATGGAAAATGAAGAACTTGAATCAGAAGAACTTGATGAATTTGAATCTGAGGAAACTGATCGCGAAATTGTTGTTCCTGGAGAAGTGTTAACTGAAGATGTAGAACATTTTATTCCAGGAAGAGGTACATTATTAAATAAAAATAAAACAAAAATCATTGCATTAAATATAGGTTTGAAACAAATAAAGAAAAATTATATTAATGTTATTCCTTTAAGAGGATTTTATACTCCCAAGCCTGGTGACAAAGTTATTGCTTTAGTTATCGATAAAAATCCCGTAAAGTATAAATGTGATATCAATGCTAAAGATCTCGCCGTATTAAAGCCTAGAAACGCAATAAAAAGGGGAAGAATAAAAAGTTTTAGAGGTGGAAGTCAAGGATCGAGTAATATGGAATCTGAAGAATTTGAAGTAGGTGATATTCTCATAGCCAAAATCATTTCAGCAGATCGCTTGAATATGCCTGAATTAACTATAGTAGGAAAATATTTGGGAAAGAGAGTAAATGGTATAGTAATAACCATTGATCCTCCTAAGATTCCGAGAGTTATTGGACGTAATGGGTCAATGATAAAACTTTTAAAAAATCTAACCAAATGCAACATTTTTGTTACTCAAAATGGGCGAATATGGATTAAAGGAGAAAATATTGCTTATGAAAGACTACTTTTTGATGCAATAAAAAAAATAGAAAATGAGGCTCATACTGTTGGTTTGACAGATAGAATGTCTCATTATATAGAAAGTGAAAAACAAAAAAGAGGTATTAAATAAATGCCGTTAATAATTAATGACGTATATCCAAAAAAGTTATTCCGAGAAGATGGAAAGCGACTTGATGGTCGAGAAAATAATGAAATTCGCCCCATCAAAATGAAGGTCGGTGTTATAAGTAATGCGGATGGATCTGCTTATTTGGAATGGGGTAATAATAAAATATATGCTGCAGTATACGGACCGAGAGAAGTGCACCCTCACCATTTAGCAAAACCTGATAAAGGTATCCTAAGAGTATTCTATCGGATGGCTACTTTTTCTGTGTTTGAAAGGAAGCGTCCTGCTCCTGGTAGACGAGAAAAAGAGATTTCAATGATAATTACTGATTGTTTAGAACCTGTGCTCTTTTTAGAGCTTTATCCTGGTACTGCATTTGAGGTCTTCATTGAAGTGATGGATGCTGATGGAGGTACAAGATGTGCTAGTACAACAGTTGCTGCTTTAGCACTGGCAGATGCGGGTGTACCTATGAGAAGCTTAGTCTCTGCAGTTGCAGTTGGAAAGATTGATGGGCAATTGATTACAGACCTGTCTGGTATTGAAGATAAAGCAGGTGAAGCTGATTTACCCTGTGCAATCACATGGTTTAATGAAGAACTTTCTTTACTACAATTTGATGGAGACATGGATTTAGATGAATTAAATGAGTCTTTGGCTAACGCTAAAACGGCCTTAAATGAAATTCTTCAAATTCAATTAAAAGCCTTAAAAAGTAAATATACAACAATCTTAGAAGAACAAGAAGGAGGAGAGAGTTAAACTTGATGAATATTAGAAGAGTTATATCGACAATTGAAAAAAAATATATCATTGAAAATTTGAAGAAAGGAGAAAGAATAGATGATAGGGGTTTATGGGAATATCGAAAAATGAATATTGCTCATGATATCATCGCATCTGCAGAAGGTTCAGCAGAAGTAACATTAGGAGAAACAAGAATAATGACAGGGGTAAAATATGACGTTGGAGAACCCTTTCCAGATATTCCAGATGAAGGTGTTTGTACTATAATGGCGGAACTATTACCATTAGCATCTCCTTTATTCGAACGAGGACCTCCGGATGAACAATCTATTGAACTAGCAAGAGTTGTGGATCGTGGAATTCGGCATGCTGATTGCATCCAAACTAAAAAATTGTGCATTCAAGAAAACAAATTAGTATACATCCTTTTTGTAGATATGTATGTAATGAATTATGCTGGAAATCTTATTGATGCCGGAGGTATTAGTGCTTTAACAGCTTTAATCTCAAGTCGTATACCAGAAGGAGAATTAAAAGATGGGAATCTAGAGTGGACAGGTAAATATCTTACTGGAAAAGATATCGTGAAAGAGCTCCCATTGATATTAACTTATGGAAAAATTGGTGATATAATCTTTTTAGATCCGAATTTGCCAGAAGAGTTAGTATCTGAGGGTCGTATTTCTATTTCTGTAACAAAGGATAAAATTGTGTCAATTCAAAAGAGTGGTCCTGCTACTTTTTCAATTGAGGAAATTCAAGAATTAACAAAGAGATCGATGGAAATAGGTAAAAATATTAGAGAAAAGCTAAATCTATGGCAATATAAAGTCAGTAATGATTAATATTATTTTTTTCCAGAATTCTTATTTTTTTATATATAAATTTTAATTTCTTATTTTTCTAAGAGTTTCAAATGTCCCATATCCTCCTTTAATTCCATCAAGTTCAAAATCTCCAAAAGATTGGATAAGAATAGACGTATTTCCTTTAAGATCTTTAAATGGAACAGGTATAATCGAGTTAACTTTTCCTTTAAGAACATGTTTTACTCCCTTATCATCATTAAGTTCCAATTCTGAACTAATAGGTAAGATACCATTCTTTTCAAACCTTTGATCAATTATTTTTATTGTTTTTAAAGGTATATTCTTTCCATTTTTATAAAGAAAACCTCCTGTGGATAATCGTCCATCATCAGTTATGATTGCTGCCGGATTTATTGCTAAATCTTTATTGAACCATATCACATAATAAAACCAATCTCCGACTCCTGTCCAATCTCGCACGCCATAGGTATGATCACGTTGACTCATAACATCTTTAAGCTTATAAACCGTACTTCCAATTTTCAAAGCCCCTGTTAATCCTCCAATTTGCTCCCAATGTTTATCACCGGATTTCTTTCCTATTTCTAACGATTCGGGAGTCATAAATTCACTATATTCATAAATATCATTAATTGGCTTATATAAGCACTGTAATTCCACTTTCTCTATTTTCAAGATTAGCTCTGGATTTTCCTTAATTTTCGGTAAATCCAATGAATTTTTTACAAAAAACATATTGCCTTTAAAAATGTAATTCCAACTTTCATCTTCTTGCCAATCATGAGCCATACCTTTGACTTTCAATTTATCATCGAATTTTTTCATTTTAATTTCTTGATGATACCCCCCGACAGAGCCGTCTGGGAGGAATAAGAAAAAGAAAGTCATCCCCTCTTGCTTATTAGGTTTAAATCCAATTCGTGACATACCACCAATATTTTTATTTTTATCATAAAAAACAAAGTAATAACTCTCATTCCATTCTGGATGAGCTGTGATTTTTTCTTCATGAATTATTTTCTCCATTTCAAATTCCTCTTTATGTCTAATTTTTTAAAAAAACACTCCCATTAAATCCATTGATAGTAACCAATTGACCCGTTTTAAATATCTTACACGCATTAGGAATATTAGTAACAGCAGGAATTCCATATTCTCGAGAAACTACCGCTCCATGCGACAGAACTCCGCCTGTTTCAGTAATTAGACCGCCAATTTTTGCAAATACTGGTGTCCAACCTGGGTCAGTTCGAGGAACAACAAGAATTTCTCCTGCTTGAATTGTAGGAATAAAACTAATATCATGGAGAATCCTAATTGGAGCGGTAATTATTCCATGACTGGCAGGAATTCCTCGAAATTGATTACTATTCTCATCAAATTCTAAAAGGTCATCAAATTCATTCGAACCTAAAAGAAATTTTGGAGGAATGACATTTTCATATTTTAAAAACTCATTCATTCGATCTCTCGTCAATTTTGACAACTGGCTCATCTCAGAAAGATTATATTCATCAAATATAATCTTCCTTATCTCCTTTTTATAAAGAAAAAATATTTCATTTCTGTTCTGGAGAATTTCTCGCTTTACTAAGATTCTACCAACTTCTAAAAATAGTTCTCTGTTTCTAGTAATCCATTTATCTAGATTAAATCTCTGATTTTCACGGAAGATTATGTACTTCCTACTATTTTTCAAGATACCTGAAAATAATTTCCATATAAGGGGTCCAAATATCTTAGATCTTAACCTTTTTTCAACTGAACGCTCTACTATCTCTTGTTTATGTAACATCTTAGATTTAATATCATGATTTTGATCCCAATTTTCTGAAGTCAATGACTTTAATATATCAAAAACAAGATCAGGAGACTCTTTCCACCGTGGATAATAAATTTCTCTGGTAAACCCACGATCACCAAATTTTTGTAAAAAATCCTCAAATTGATTTAAAAACCGGATAACATCTGGATTCTTTTCTGTTTTTATTATCTGATAAATTTCATCTGATTTCTTTTCTCTAAACAAAGATTTAAGATGCGAAGAACTTAGTATCAAGGATGCTAATTGATGAATTCGATGATTAGTTTCAGTTAGTTTGTGATCTAAACCAGAAATTAAGATAGGAAAGATATTTTGTGACTCCTCTTTACCAAAAAACCTAGTAAGAAGATATTGAGTCATTAAATTCATACCGATATTATGGACAGGAATTCCATACCTGATTAGACGGAAATGGGAAATCATTACTTTGTTAAATTCCTTCCATAAATCAAATAATGCTTTTAAATCATCTGTATTTAATAAATCTCTTAGTTTCGAATCGAATTCTTCGCAATAAGGGTCAAAAATCTCTTGAGTCCATTGTTCGTATTTCATGGCAGTTTTAGACATAGCACCATCGGGATCATGAAATTTAACGCGTAACTCTGAAAAAATTCTTCTCAAAAGGCGAAAAGGGAGCTTTTTCATGGTCTCTTTCCCATAAGAACCATACCCTTCCGGAAAATAATTCAAGACATCTTCATTTCGTACAAAAGTAGGGATTTCATATTCTACCTTACTTTTTAACACATCTAAATTAAAATACACATGACCTTTATATAACTTTAATAACTGTTTATCTATACTTTTATATCCCATGATACTATTGAGTTCGATATTTACTACCTTTGTTATTTGATCTCCTAATAAATCAAAAAACAATGGAGTTGTATCATCATTCCAATAGTCATCAGCATACCCTCTTGAATAAATTGGGAGCCCTTCTAATTCAAGAGATTTTTTGGAGGTAACAGGTCGAGTTTGTAGAATAAATATATTATTATTATTATCAATTGCCCATTCTATATCTTGTGGTATTTTTCCAAAAGTATTTTCTATTTGAATACCTATTTTGCTGAGAGAGATAATTTGCTTATCAGAAAGAGAAGGTTTTTCATTTAATTGATCTGAAAGATCAAAAACATCTATTCCAGATCCTTTATCCAAAGATTTTGGATGAATTGAAAATTTTTTATTTCCAATTCTTTTATCTATGATTTTGAATAAAAATTTCCTTTTACTTTCTTTTTGAATTATAAATTGATCAGGGGTAATTTTTCCAGAAACAATCGATTCACCTAATCCATAGTTTGATTCAATAATAAGCTGTGATTCATCTGAGGTTATAGGATTTGTTGTGAAGAGGACACCAGCAGATTTAGCAGAAATTAATTTTTGAATAATCACAGCAAGTTTTAGATTTTTATGAGGAATTTGATTTTTAATTCTATACGAAATAGCTCTCGTAGTCCATAAAGAAGAATAGCATTGTTTAATATGATTTATTGTATCTTTAACGCCATTTATGTTTAAATAAGAGTCATATTGACCAGCGAAAGAAGCTGTTGGCAAATCTTCTGAGGTTGCTGATGATCTAATTGCTAAAGGATAAGGTTCTAAATTTTGAAACTTTGAATGAATTTCAGAAATTACTTCCTCAGGCAATTCACTTTCTAATATAATGTTTCTAATTTTCTTCGAAGATGATGCGATTAAATTTAAATCATCACTATTCATTTCTGATAAGATATTTTGGATTATCTTTTCAAGGTTATTGTATTCTAAAAACAACTTATAAGCATCTGTACTTATTACATATCCTATTGGGACATTAAATTTATTTTGAATTAATATCCCAAGATTTGCGGCTTTCCTTCCGATTAAATTAACATTAACTTTATTTACATCGTTTAAATGAATCATAAACCTTTCTTCTGCCACCATAGTAAACACATTTGAATAATATTACTAAAATTTTAATTAAATTCATAAATTTATCTTTATTTAAATTTCTTTATATATGGTTAAAATCCTTTAATTGAATCGATTTAGAATTCAAAATTAATTTTATTTGAATTAAATTGGAAAAATTTAAAGTATATAGATGCTTTTATTTAACAATAATATCAACATCTCTTTAGTGGTATAAATGACTAAGAAAGTCGGACTAGCGGGACAATTCGGCCCAAGATATGGGGCAAATGTCAGAAAAAGATGGGCGTTAATAATGAATAAACAGAAGGGTGGAAATTTAAAATGCCCACGTTGTGAGACTAAGGGATCTATTACAAGGGAATCAACAGGGATTTGGTTTTGTAAAAAATGTGAAGCTCGCTTTACTGGGGGAGCTTACGATATCTCAACTCCAAGAGGCTCAGAATCCTTTAGAATAGCAAAGAGAAAACAAAGAGAGTTGGAATCTATAGAAGAATGACCCTCTCAAAAGATCATTTCAAAATTCATTCTATTATCAAATTTAAATTTGAAAATTCTGATTTATGCTCAATTTCTTATAATTCTTTTTTACCGGAATTAGATTCTATTAAATCTACAAGATCTAAAATTTCGATGGAAAAAAAAGAAAGTATATTGATATTTACCATTGAAAGTAAAGATATTATAGCATTTAGAGCTAGTGTAAATGAAATTATTAGTTTTGGAAAGATTGTGGATCAAACCTTACATATTTCAGAAAATTTTTAATCAAAAAGAGAAAATTTCAAATTATTATGTAGATTTAATATGTTCAAAAAGGTGAGTTAAAAATTACTGTAAATCTAGACCAATTAGACGAAGAAACAAAAAAGAAACTTCAAAATTTAACAGCATTAAGTCAAAGCTTAGAATTTCTCACACAACAAAAATTACAAATTGATAGTACGATAAGGGAAACAGAATTAGCAATCGAAGAGTTAGAAAAAGCTGCCGCTGACACTACAGTGTACAAAAATATCGGGGGAATTATGGTTAAAAGTGATAGAAATAAATTATTAGACGAAAAAAAATCTTTAAAAATCACACTTGAAATGCGCTCAAAAACTATTGCTCAAAAAACAGAGAGAACAAAAAATAGTTTTGAATCATTACAAAAAACTCTTCAAAATGAACTGCAAAATAAATGATATGTATTTTTCATGAATTTTCAAAAAATTGATATTTTCTTATCAAAATTATCACATAAATCTCTTTTAATTACTACTCATGATCAAGTGGATCTTGATGGTTTTGCTTCTTCTCTGGCATTAAAATATTTTCTTGAAACTTATCTTAAAAGTATTGAAGTTCACGTATTTTTTCCTATCTTATCAAAATATACCATTAGCTTTAAAGAGAAATTAATGGAAAAATTCCCAAATTTTGATTTTTCAAGTGAAGAAGAGCATTTTATAAAACTTGACTATTTCATAATTCTTGACACCAATAATTTGGAACAAGTTGTTCTTCCTGACATTATTAAGAGAACTAGTAAAAATATTCCGTTTATTTTTATTGATCATCATTTTGATTCAGAAATCAAATATGAAGAGAATCTTGAGCTATATAATATAATTTTTGATAATACAACTTCTACAGCAGAAATAATCTTTGATATATATAAACACTATCAAATTGACATTCCTATCGTTATTAGATATCTACTCATAGCAGCTATTTTAGCAGATACAGGAGGTTTTAAATATGCTACTAATGATACATTTCATCGTATTTCTGATTTGCTACAAGAAGATCTTAGCTTTCAAGAAGTTTTAATGCTTACTGAGAAGGAGAGTGATCTCTCGAAAAAGATAGCTATTATTAAGGGCTTACAAAGAGTAGAAATAATTAGAATCAATAATTGGCTAATTGGATTGTCTCATGTAAGTAGTTATACTTCCTCTGTTGCATCAACAATGCTTAATATTGGATTTGATGTGAGTATTGTCTACTCTAAAGAGCTCTCTAATTTTAGAATCACGACAAGAGCAAAAAAAAAAATTTGTTTAGAAACAGGTTTACATTTAGGTCAAATTTTAGCTGAAATAAGTGAGGGAAGGGGTGGAGGACATGATGGTGCGGCTTCCTTAAATGGCGAGGTCTTATTTGAAACCACACTGAATCAAATTCTAGGTAAAATAAAAAAAACTTTAATCAACTCATAAATTTATATTAAAAAAGAAGTTAGAAATTTTGTAATAATGGCTTTTATTAGATTTAACAATTTCTCTTTTCGCTACAAGGGGAATGATGAATATGCACTTGAAAATATTAATTTAGAAATTGATGAGAATAAATTCATTTTACTAGCGGGAGAAACTGGTAGTGGGAAAACATCACTCATAAGATGTATGAATGGATTAATCCCCCAGTTTTATGCGGGTTTTTACAAAGGTTCAGTTGAGATTGCTGGTAAAAATACGATAGATACACCTATATCAGATCTATCAACAGCAATTGGAATTGTTTTTCAGAATCCTGAAAATCAATTAGTTGCGATGAACGTTGAACGCGAAATTGCTTTTGGTATGGAAAATCTTGGGATTGAACCAGTTGAAATTAAAAAAAGAATTAGAGAAGTTGTTAAAATAACTGAAATAGAGGAAATATTAGATAAAGCGCCATTTGAAATCAGCGGTGGAGAAAAACAAAGAGTTGCTATTGCTTCAGTTTTAGTTTTAGATCCTAAAATTATAATATTAGATGAACCAACTGCTAATTTAGATCCTTTTTTTGCTAAGAAAATTCTAACAATGCTTAAAAAAATACAAGAAACAAAAAAAATATCAATAATTATTAGTGAACATAGAATGGATCTTTTGGTCCTACTAGTCGATGATATCATATTAATCCATAATGGAAAAATTCTTGCTTTTGATAAAAAAGATATTGTTATCAATAGTGAAATTTTCCGTAATTTAAATATTAATAAGCCGAAAATCTATTCCCTATTTAGAGGATTAGATAAAAAAAATCAAGTATATGATAAAATACCCATTTCCATAGAAGATGCTTTAAATGTTCTTAAAAAGTATACTTAAAAGTAAAGAGTGTTAATAATGGAAGCAGTAAACCCATTGATCCTTATAGATGAGATAGAATTTTCGTATCCAAATAATACATTTGCATTAAGGAATATCTCTTTAAAAGTGAACAAAGGAGAACTCATTTCTATTATGGGTCAAAATGGAGCAGGTAAAACAACGCTAATAAGGACATTAAATGGTCTAATCCGACCTTCTACGGGATCAATTTATATTAAAGGGGAGAAAATTGACTCTAAATCTGTTGCTGAATTATCTAAAATTGTCGGAATTATTTTTCAAAATCCTATGCATCAATTATTTTCAAACACTATTGAAGAGGAACTCAAATTTTCAATGAAAAACTTAGATTTAAGTAAAGAGGAAATAAAACAAAAAATAGATGTTATATTGAATAAATTCAATTTAGAAAAATATCGAGATCGTTCACCTTTTAATTTATCTGGTGGAGAAGCTAAAAAGTTAGCTATTGCATCAATAATTTGTCGTGATCCAGAAATCATTATATTTGATGAACCTACCTTAGGACAAGATGCAAAGGAAATAGATTTTTTTCTCGAATTGATACACAATGAAATAGAAAAAGGTAAAACAATTGTTATGGTAACTCATAATATAGAATTTACTTTTGAAAATATTCCACGAATAATTTTAATGGCAAATGGTAAAATTATCGCAGATGGACCCACAGAAAAAGTACTAACGAATGAATTTTTGGTAAAAAAATCGTCACTTATTCTACCCCAAATTCAGCAATTTAAACAAGGATTAAAAGAAATTGGCATTAAAGTTCCCAATGAGATATTTAAACTAAATGATATGATTATGTTCTTAAATAATTATTTAAAAATTAAATTATCAAAAGAATAATGGAGATGGAGATATAATAGATGTCTTTAGAGTTCCTTAACGCATTTAAATTTTTAAGAAAAGATACTATTATTCATAGATTAGATCCACGTGTAAAATTAATTTTTGCTATAGTATATACAATAAATGCTTTAATGTTTACCGAAATGATACCCCTTTTCCTGATCTTTCTTAGTTTAATACCATTTATTTTGTTGGGAAAATTAGTAAAACAATGGATAAAGAGTATACGTAGTTTAGCATTCCTTTTTATTTTTATAATAGTCATAAATACACTATTCATAACTAATAATGGTTTTTCTTTTTCGATTGCCATGATAATAAGAATTTCAATAATGATATCCGCTTTTTCTATATTTTTCTTAACTGTAGATCCTAATGATTTAGCCTTATCATTAATTTCTATGAAAATTCCTTACGAGTTTGCTTTCTCATTTTCTTTAGCATTTCGGTTTGTTCCTACAATAGCAAATGAAGCCCAAAATATCATTGATTCACAACAGAGTCGAGGATATGAAATGCAAAAGAAAGGGATTATTAATCAAATAAAGAATTTATTTCCGCTGTTAGTACCTCTCATAATAAGCTCAATCAAAAGAGCTTTTAATGTAGCGGAGGCACTTGAATCAAGAGCTTTTGGTAGTAAAAAAGAACGTACGTTTTATTTTTCAATCCATTATACCAAAACCGATTGGATTTTCACATTTATACTATGCTTTATATTATTAGGATTAATTTTTATCCGTTTTCAGATAATAATAATGCCTGAGTGGTTTAAATGGAGCTTACCCCTATGATCATCAAAGAGTTTTCATTTCCTGAGAAGAATCTAAATTATTTTGTAGGAATTAGCTCGTTGATAGTTAAAGAATTGACATTAGACAAAATTTTCGATTTGTTAAATACTATTCAGAACGCGTATGATAATATTATGGTTCAATTTTTTAACAAGAATCTCATTCTCAATAGCAATCATGTTTTTTATGCTTCTTATCATACCTTTAAGGCTTTTAGTTCAGAAACAAATATCTCCAATAAGAAAAGCATAGAATTTTTACTGTATTTAGCAGCAAATCGCCAAATTAAAAGAGCAATTGAACATTTTGGAATAAATGATCTTATTGTTAATCAAAGTGTCCTTCATTTTTGTATTATTTCTCAACGGAATAATCTCAAGATTATTATTGAAGATTTACTAAAATTATTCAATGCTAAAGCAATAGAAATGAATTTAGATGATTTTTCTATTGATAAATATAATAAAATTAAAGAATATTTTGAGTTTAATGAAAATCAAATTAATACTATTTTGAAATCGCATGGAATAGAACTTGATGATATAAAACCTAATAATAATAATATTAAAAATTTATATTTGGCAATTGAAGATTTGATATGTGAAAAAATGGCGTTAATTAGCTTAGAAAAAAGCTCAAACGATTAACTATCTACTTGGTTGGTGGTTAAAACATCATTATTTCTAATAAATGAAATTCCACATCTGTTTCCTAATACTTCTATCCAGATGATCTTATCTGGATTAGTGAGATTAACCTTATTATTGATAACACTAGCAATCTTTTGAATAAAGGTTTCTCGCTCTATAATTATACTTTTTCTTCGTTTTAAATTAATCATGAAAGTCTCATCTGAATTTATGTAATCTTTATAATATTTATGAACCAATTCCTTTATCATATCTGTGTTCGTTTCACAAACAAAATCAATAGGTATAACTTTTAGAATGTATTGAAAAAATTTAGGATCTTTTCTAAGGATTTCCTTGATCAAATTGATTATTTCTCTTGGATCTTGATTGATAAAAGCACTTAATATCCCTGAATAATTCAACTGTGAAATAATTGGATATTTAACACCACATACTAATAAGGTAAACCATAGTTCAGCTTTGGCGTTATCTTCATTAAATCGTGAGGTTGAGATTAATAAATTAAAATTATTTATTTGAAGCACCATCCCCAGATAAATTTTCACGATCTAAAACATTATAGATATCTTCTTCTTTTATAGCACCTATTCGCAAAAATTTAGGGCTTTCAGAACTACAATCTACAATTGTGGTCGGTATTTTAGATATAGATTTACCACTATCAATGATTAAATCAATTGGGCTTAAAAATTTTTTCGCGACCTCATCTCCACTTACTGATGGAGGTTCTCCAGAATAATTTGCTGAAGTGCCAATTATACCGCCAAAATTAAGTTGAGATTTTAAAATCCTTAAAATTTCTAATATAATCTCATTATGGGGTACTCTTAACCCAATAGTATCTTTAAAAGCAGTTAATTCAGGAGGGATAATATTTGGTTCCTTTCTTTTTAATATTAAAGTTATTTGACCAGGCCAAAAACTTTTTGCAAGAAGCTCTGCTAATGGATTAAACTGCGCAACCTTTTTTGCTTCCTCAATATCACTAACAAGTAATAGCAATCCTTTAGAGCGATCTCGAAATTTAATATCAAAAATTTTATTGATAACATCAAGATTTTGAGGATTTCCTCCAAGACCATAAACACTATCAGTTGGAAAACCTATAATTTTACCTTGAATAATATAATCAGCAGTGAATTCCAAATAGCTTCTAATTTCTTCTATAGATTTTCCTTTAAACTTAATTAATAATCCCATTTACTTTCAAAAAATCTAATCTATCTGATAATATATAATAATAAATAAAGGATATTATTTAGGATAATAATCTTGACAACTTAGATCGACTTCTATACGTTTCCAAGTATGATCTAAATATTCTTGAAGTTCGATTAAATCTTTTTCTGATATATTAGCAAATCTCTTTTGTTTAGAAAGATAATCAACAAGTGGAGTTCTCTTAGATGGATCTAAAAGAAGTTTACTTGCTTTTGACAAAGTCATAATGCCATTTTCTATTTCGTATAATATCCAAGATCCTGTTTTTACAGCTAATCTTGCAACTTCTATGGTTTCTTCTGACCCAAAACCCCATCCAGGGGCACAAGGGGCTAGAATGTGGATATATTTGCACCCTTCTATAGATTTTGCTTTCAAAAATTTGTCAAAGAGATCAAGTGGTTCACTGATCGAACAAGTCGCCACATAAGGTATATCATGTGCAGCCATGATTGCTGGAAGATTTTTCTTAAAGCGATCTTTACCTTTTGTTGTTGTAGTTGTCCATGCTCCGTGTGGAGTACTAGAGGATCTTTGGATACCGGTATTCATATACGCTTCATTATCATAACAAACATAGATTTGATCTGAATTTCTTTCTGCGGCTCCACTTAATCCTTGAATACCAATATCAGCAGTACCACCATCACCAGCAAAAGTGAGTGCTGTCATTTTATCCCATCCCTTTCCAGGAAACCTATATGCTTTAGCTTTAAAAGCTGCAGACATGCCTGTAGCAGCAGCAGCTCCGGCAGCAAAAGCCATATTTGTAAAAGGAAAATTAGGTGCTGTCTTAGGCCATAATCCCACTACCACATTAAGACATGATGCAGGGGTAACTAAAGCAGTATTCGGACCTAAGGCTTTCATCGCCCATCTAAGGGCTATTTCCAATCCACAACCAGCACAACAAGAATTTCCTGGAAGAAAATATTCTTCTTGACAACTCTCCAATGCTTCTTTTAATTTAACCATGATTATTTTACCTCCAATAATCCATCCCAATATGTTCCATAAATAAGGTTTTCTGGAGTCTCTCCTGTTTCACTTAATTTAACCAATGTCCTTAATTGTTGTTTTTGTTGTTCTAAAGTCACTTCTCTACCACCTAAACCATTTATAATAGGTAATATTTTAGCAGTACCTTCTGTACCATGGAGAGCAGATTTAACTTCGCAACTAACAGGTCCACCAGTTGATGAACCAAAAGCAGTAGCTCTATCAACTACACCAAGAAGATTTACTTTTTTCGCTATATGAATAATATCTTCTGTCGGAAAAGGTCGAAAGTGTCTTAATTTCAGCATTCCAACTTTGAAACCTTCTTCTCTTACCTGATCCACAGCATCCTCCATTTGGAGCGCTAAATCACCATAAATAACCATACCAACTTTTGCGTCATCCATTTTATATTCTTGAACTAAACCATTTCCATAATTTCTGCCAAAGCTATTTTCAAATTCCTTCGCTACTTTAATAATCTTAGCTTTTGCTCTCATATGAGCATCATGAATTTTTAAACGAAATTCTTGATAAAATCCCGAGGGCATAATGAGATTTCCGAACATCATTGGTCTTTTAGGATCAATCCATATATGAGGCCATCCTTCCTCATCTGGTAATGGAGGTAAAAATCTATCTACTTTATCTTGGTCTTCAATAATCACAGGTTTTGAAGTATGTGATAATATAAAACCTCCATACGCTACAAATTTAGGTAATAAAATTTCTGGATCCTCACATACTTTATATGACATAAGAATTTCATCATATATCTCTTGATGTGAAGAAGTAAATGCTGTCATCCATCCTGTGTCTCTTTGACTTAATACATCGGTAAAGTCTGCCCAAATATTCCAAGGAGGTGCTGGTCCTCGTGATGCTATTGTCATAACAATAGGTAATCGTGAACCTGCTGCCCAATGAACCATTTCATGCATATAAAAAAGGCCCTGACCTGAGGTAGCTGTAAATGTACGAGTCCCAGCTATACTAGCACCTATTATTGATGCTAAAACGCTATGTTCAGATTCAACCTTAATATATTGAGTGCCTGGCATTAAGCTATTATCAACAAATTCAGAGAGTTTTTCAACTACAGTTGTTTGTGGTGTTATTGGGTATGCACTTATAACTTGAACTCTTGCTGATTTAGCTGCATATGCCGCAGCGACATTACCTTTAATAATAATATGTTCTTCATTTTGATAATATTCTTTAGGTGTTTCAACCATTTTTTACATCACTTTCTCTTACCATTTCTATATTATGTGTGGGACATTCTTTAGCACATATACCACATCCTTTACAGTATTTTAAATCAATTTCAAAAGAACCATCCTCTTTCCTTTCTATAACTCCTTCAGGACAGTACATCCAGCAGATTCCGCATTTAGTGCATCCTTCCTTAATGATCGGTCGAAAAGTCCTCCAATCACCTGTTTCCCCTATACTCCCTTTTATTGGCAGAGATATTGGAATTGGAGACAATTCTTTCCAGTTTTTATATTCTTGAACTTCTGGTCGTTCTTTTTTTGATTTATTTATCTTTTTCCACTTATCTGAGTTTGATTCTGTCAAGGTTATACCTCTTTTACTAATTTATAAGCATCTCTAGCAACACTCATGTTTTTTTCTAATCTATTTTCACCAAATTCCTTTCTTATAACCTTTTCGATGATCTTGAGATCATAATAGCCAGTGACTTTTCCAAAAGCTCCCAACATGGGGATGTTTAATATTGGACCACTAGAATGCATAAAATTTCTTTCAATACAAATACTGGTTGCATCTACAATAAATAATCGAATATTCTTACCAAATTTATTAGTGTCAAACGGTTCTTTACTATTTGCGAGTATTGTGACACCATCATGAATTGTATCTTGAATTCTTGGTATATCTAACAATGAAGTATCAAAAACCATTATATAATGAGGATTAACTACACTATCATAAGTCTTTATGGGTTTATTCATAGATAATTTAGTGAAAGCCTGAATTGGGGCACCTCTTCTCTCAGCACCGATTATAGGAATTGAGATCGTATCTTTAAAACCCTTTTCGTAAGCTAATTGAGCTAACAATTGACTGGCGGTAATAGCGGTTTGACCTCCCCGCCCATGCAGTGTAACTTCAATAATTTCATTCTCCGACAAATTCTTCCATCTTTTTTTTGCTAAATTTTATGTTCGAATTTAAAATCACTTACAATATAAGCAATAATATGCTATTTTTATTAAATACATTGCATATTTAATTAAATCTGAACTTTTAAAAGTATTATAGATATTAGTACATCGTAATTTTCATGAAAAAATTTATAAGTAGCCCGTTTATTGCGCAATAAATTAATTATATCCAATATTTTTCAATTTATCAAATTAAAATACAATTTGATCAATTAAAATATTTCAAAATTTCTAAAATAATGTCAGAAAAAGCAAAAAATAGTGAGGAAGAATATTATTTTCAATGTCCTGCATGTAAAAAAGGAAAAATCTCCATTAAAAAAACAACCTATGATCTCCCCGATAAAGATAAAATGCTGATTATTAAATTTGAATGTGATAAATGTAATTTTTCTAATAATGATATTATCCCATTAACTACTAATTTTAAACCAGGAATTATATCTTTAAAAGTTACTAATGAAGAAGACCTTAAATCTAAAATCTATCGTTCTCCTATTGGAAAATTAGAAATCCCCGAATTAGAATTAGTCGCTGAGCCCGGTCCTAATGCAGATTTTTATTATACGAATGTTGAAGGCATATTATTAAGGTTTGAAAATGCAGTTTCAATATACAGAAAAAATTTAATGAAGGATGATGCACAAATTAATGAAATTGAAGATATATTAAATAATATTCAAAAAGCTATAAGCGGAGAATATAAATTTACTCTAAAAATAACAGATACTGGTGGTGGTAGTTATATAATCCCCCAGGATGAATCAAAATATTCTTTTAAAGCTATTGACACCAAGAAATTAAATAGAATTTAAAATTCTCTTTATCAAAATTTTTTAATAATAAAGGGCGTTATAATAAAATCAGTTATTAATAAAAGTGATAACATATGGTTATAAAAAAAGTAGGCATATTAACTGGTGGAGGAGACTGCCCTGGTTTAAATTCAGTAATATATGGTATTATGTTAAAAGCGTATGATGCTGGTGTGTCATGTTTAGGAATTCTAAAAGGATGGAAAGGATTTGTTGAGAATCTAACAATTCCCTTAGATATAGCAGAACATGACGATTTGCACACTGTTGGGGGAACCATTTTATACACAAGTAGGACGAATCCCTTTAAAGGAGTAGAATCAAAAGAAAAAACAGCTAAAATATTGGCAGAAAAATTCAACGAACTTGGCATAGATGCATTAATTGCTATAGGTGGTGATGATACCTTAGGAGTTGCAGATCTTTTATGCAAATATGCTAATTTAAAAATAGTAGGTGTGCCAAAAACCATTGATAATGATTTAGCAGGAACTCATTATACCTTTGGATTCTGGAGTGCTGTTCAACTTGCTTCAAATGCTATGGATAATCTCACAACTACCGCAAGGTCCCATCAAAGAGTCTTTGTTGTAGAAATTATGGGAAGAGATGCGGGGTTCTTAACCATGTATAGTGGAATATCTGCTGGTGCTGATATTATCCTTATTCCTGAAACACCATTTGATTTAGAAAAAGATGTTATTCAAGTATTAAAAAATAGAGTAAATGCTGGTTATAAATATCATATAATTGCTATTTCTGAAGGAGCATATCCAAAACATGAATCATTAGAACGAGATTTTAAAACTATTTCAAAAGAGACTCTTCATAAATTACCAAAAGATACTTTCGGAAACCCTTTATTAGTTAAATTAAATATTTCTCAAACGATAGTTGATGAATTAAGTTTAAGAAAAGATTTAAAAGAGGAATTTTTAAAAAATGATGTTGAATTTGAATGTAGAAGTGTAGTATTAGGACATACTATGCGTGCAGGAACACCAAATTCGTTTGACAGAATTTTAGGATTACGATTTGGATTAGCTGCTATGAAAATGGTTTTAGAGGGCAAATTTGGATATATGGTCTGTTTGCAGGGTAATCAAATAAGATCAGTTTCTCTTGCTGAAGGGGCTAAGAAAAAATACATCACATCCCATAATGATAAAATGGAATTGAGAGATTTATTAGTTAAAATACGCTATTT
>CAYUTF010000011.1:0-60119 GCA_964447495.1 uncultured archaeon | reverse complement strand
CAATAACGTTACAGAAATCAATAAAGGAATATATCATTATAATATAGTTGATCACTGTCTTGAGCTCCTGAAAAAGGGTGATTTCCGTATAGAAGTAGCAAGAGCATGTTTAGATCAAAAGATTGCATATAATTCTGGCGTTAATTTTATTTGGACTGCCTTAATCAAGAGATCAAAATGGAAATATTTGCAGCGATGTTATAGATATATTTATCTAGATGCGGGGCATATAGGTCAAAACTTTTATTTAGTGGCTGAAGCATTAGGATTAGGAGCTTGTACAATTGGAGCTATCTATGACAATGAATTAAACGCCTTATTAGAATTGGATGGAGTTGAAGAAACATCTATTTATGTAGGGGTCATTGGAAATATAATTAATAGATAATAATACATAATTAGTAGAATATTGCACTAATTCTTGATTTATAGAAAAAATGAATCATTATAAAGGATAAGACTTAAAACAGCAACAGTTAGTCTCAATGCAGAATTTTCTGATTTTCAAAAAGCAATATAATTTAAATTTGATACTTCTAAATAAAGAATAGAGAGATAATCTATGGAATTAAACATTTTTTAATCAATGATTAAATTAAAATAAAAAGAATAATAAGAGTGATATCATGAGTAATAATAGTGAAGAATTGACCTTAAAAGAAAAGATTAGAGTAACATTTCATAATATATTTAGCATGAGTCATGCGGTATATTCAATTACCTTTTTTGTTATCATGGTCATATGTATTTTTCTGAGTTTCAACCCAATTCAAGCAATTGCAAATGTAGTATTATTTATAGTAACCACATTTGCTTTGACTTTCTTATTTTTGATCTTTATAGGGAGGGTTCCTCAAATGGAGAAATACTTATTTTCTGAAGAAAAGAAAGAGCAAGTTAGAAAAGTAGTGTTATTAATAATTATTTTTGTAATAGCGGCAATTATTATAACGATTTATTTCTTTTTTGGCTCTTCAAGTCAATTGCCAATCGAATTCTTAGGTTGGGATATCATCCTTCCCTATTTTTACATCATCCTGTACTTTGGTTGGAACCTCATCCAAATATTTTTTATCAAATCTGGATTTGAAAACCTCTCAATAAATATGGATGATAAATTTATTAATAATAACTATACTTCGAAAAAGACTGAAATCCTTTCTCTTTTATTTCTAATAATAGCCTTAATTATACCAATATTAATTCAAATTGGAACATATTTTGGATTTTTATACTTCTTTGCACCTCAACCGCCTAGTTATTCATCAGAATATTTATATTGGTATATTGGCTGGAATGTAGTTGTTTTTATCATTATAGCTTTGACATCATCTCGTTTAATATACCTCTTTATAAGAAGCAGAAAAAATAATACTCCCAATATTTTTTCCTCAGTATTTTATGTCCTAATATGGTTAGTAATCTGGTTTAGATCGTTTAGTTTCATAAATTCCTTTAGATCCGTAACATTTGCCTTAAGTATAGATATTTTTAGAGCCTTTATTGACGTTATGCTAATGATACTTACAGCATTTCTGGTTCTTACGGGATTAGGCAAGAAAATTTATCGCTTTAGAATTTTTAATAAAAATACTATTACATTTTTCTTATTTGCTTTTACTCTTATTTATATTGAAGGCCAGATCATAATGATTACAGGAGCAGGTTTAATTCCCGGAACGTATACCAGTAGAAACGATATTAATTTACTTAATAATTTTTTAGTCTTATTAGTCACTTTGATTTTTTATTGGTGGTATGCTAAATATATTCTTGAACGAAAGGGTTTGATATATAGAAAAAATTTCACTCAAAGCGAAGTTATAACTATAGTTCATGATTTTAAGGATTATTTAATAAATAGTGGTGCTCTTCAATCTGATAAGATTTCCGATTGGGAATTTCGGGACTTTTTTAGAAAAAAGAACATGGATATTGAAAAATTGGAGATACTTGATAAAAAAAAAACAATCGACAACAATATTTCACAGGAAGATAATACTAGTGCAGAAAGTGACCAAGGCTAAAATAAATAAAAAACAATAAATAATGATATACATTTCATTATAATTTTCTTTTAGACCCATGAATAACATAAATGAGATAATTAAGAAGATTAAAGATGGATCCAATAATCTTAGGTTAATCAATGAAATCTTAATTGATTTAAGTAAGGATCCAAATATAGAACATCTTAAAGTGGTAGATTATTTAATAGAAAACCTCAATAAGGAGGAAGGCAAAAAAATAAACATTAATTTGATATATTTAATAGGAGAAATCGGTAAAAAAATACCTTTAACGGAAAAACACATTAAATATCTGGTTGAAACGTTCTATAATTCAGATAGGTGGATACGTTCTGAAGTTATAAATGCTATAGAAAAAAATATTGAGATAATGAAATCTAATAGACATATTCATCAGATTATTAATATTGCTTTGAGTGATGAATATGAGATTAACAAAATCAATGGTTTGAAATTAATACTCGAACTAGACGGATTAGCAAGTACCGTTTTAAAAAGCTTTCTAATAATTTTAAATAATAGTGAACCTAATTTAATTGACTATATAAATAAGGTATTAAGTGTACAATTTAGGGATAAGACAATCTTGTTTGAACGATTAAATTCAAACGATAATTATAAAATTCTTACAAAACACGGAATGCGTACTATAGTGCAATCCTTCATCGATTCAGTAGAGAGTTTAAAAACTTTTAGAAATCTTATTGAAGATTCTCATTGGGATAAGCCGTATATATCTCTGTTCCTAAAAGAGATTGATATTTTTAATCATTTATTAACAAATCGAGAAGTATAATACCTTATTGCTGCATTTCATATTTTTCTCTAATCTCAAGAAGTTTTTGATCAGAAAAAATAATTTCATTAAAAATTTTAATTAACCATTTAATAATTTCTCTTGGATTACCATTAGATTTGAGATATATATTTTTTAAGATCTTCTGATTTAGCGGGAAATAATCTTCAAAACTATTGGTTGGAATATTAGTGAAATTTACATTCTCAAGAAAATTTTTCATATTTTTGGAATAAAATTCACAAATATCTGATTCTATAAACTCAGATAAATAAAGTGGTTCCTTAAAAGATGTCAAAATACTTTCATCAATTTTGGAAATACTTTTTTTGACTTCTTCAAGATATTCAGTTGATTTCAAGGTTATAATCAATCTTAACCCTTTCATTTTTTGCAATTTTAAAACTCTACGCAATACCTTTTGAGACAATATCTCATCTGGAGAGTCTTCTCTACCATATAGCCAGCTTGGATCAAATACTTCTTCACTTTCAATTTTGGATGTATATGTTTTTACGATTGTTTCAAAATCATCGAGAAATAATATGGTTCCAAGCTTTGAATTTTCAATTAGCAATTTTAACATAATATATGCATTTTTATTTTTTGTTAAATCATGTATCATATTAAGATGACTCAGCTCTCTTATATCCATAATTTCCCCAAGAAGCCATCGTTCCGCTTCAATTTTCTTATATGGATCGAGTTGATGGGTGCTAATCCCGGTTATTATGTCATTTAGAGCGACTTTTTCATCTTGATCAAATTCATTATTAATAGATGCTATAGCATTTTGTTTAATTGTTTCAATATCAGCAATGTGAAAAAATCCAAACTTCCGTTCTAATGCCCCCCATTCATTAACTAATTGATTGACTATATTTCTTAGTGGTTCAATTCCTATTGTTTCAATAAATTCAGAATAGATAGTATAGAAGAATCTTTTATATATCTCATCTAGGGAAATATATATTGTATTATGGTAATACATTCTATTTTTTAGAGCCCAATATAAATGAGTTTTACCAGTACCTACTTTTCCAATAATGGGCAGAATACAATTTTCATTTTTTTCAATAATATCCATTAAGGATTCTATTAAAGGTTTCCTTGATTTTACCAAGCCTAAATCTTCTCTAATTTCACCAGTACTAACGAACTTTTTAAATGGATTTACCCCAAGTTTTAAAGTATTTAATAATTTAGCTTTAAAATTTTCGTAAATTAACATTGTTTAAGAAAACCTTTAAATTTTTAATTCCTCGATCCCCAATATAATTATATATTCAACCACCTTGTCATCTACATTTGCAAGAGGTTCATAGCTTACTTTTAAGTTTTCATCTTGATCTCTACCAACAATTAAGCAATCATAAAAAACAGGATCTCCTCGATGATCAATTACTACTCGATCAGCAACTAAAATTCCATTCATGATTAAGGAGACTGGATTTTTTAGGATTTCTCCTTTGAAAAAATCTAAGTGGTTAATCTTATTTTCAGGATCTCTTAAATAAAGTCCTGCTGTGTGCAACATATTTAATGTAAACGGAAATGCATCAGAAAATTGCCCCTCATCATAGAGTTGCATGACATCTTCAGGTATTAAAATTGAATATTCAATACACATATCTTGATGATGATTATAATCTAATTTACGAGAAAAAGCAGTTCTTTTATTTGATACTATATCAAATCCGACTCTTAATCCTTGAGATATAATGAATCCTTCAGATTCCGATATTGAGATATTATCAGAAAAAATAATCGAATTGCAATTATCATTACATTTAGATATGATTGAGCCTTTAAAATCTCCTTCATTCACAATTTTCTTAATTGAATCATAAAGGATATGACTGTCTACATCACTCATCTTAATTTTTGATTTTTTTTATTCTACAACATATAACTAAATGATTAATTATCTAAGAGTTATTAGATATATCAAGATTATTATTACTTCTATTTAAAGTTAATAAGGGATATTTCTTAATTCAATGTAAAATCGCTTCTTGCTTGATATAGGAATAATTACTCAATTTTTGCTCCTGGAGGTATCTTCTTGTCAGGAGTTAACACAGAAACAATATTTCCGTCAACTGCGGCTAGCAACATACCTTGGCTTGTTATTCCTCTCATTTTTCGGGGTTCCAAATTTGTTAGCATCACAATTTTTTTCCCCTTGAGTTCTTCTATTTTATAGTATTCTGCTAATCCTGCTACTAACGTTCTTTTTTCTTCTCCAAGATCAACTGATAATTTATATAACTTATCAGCATTTGGAACCTTCTCGACATCTTGAATAAGAGCAACTCTAATGTCTAACTTTTTAAATTCATCATAGGAAATCAAATTTTTATCATCCTCCCTAATTTTATCTTTTTTAATTTTTAAATAATTTTCTTTAATTACATCAATATCTAATTTTTGAAAAAGAGGTTCTGGTTTTTTGATCAATTGTCCCGCTTTAATACTATTTTCATTAATAGAATCCCAGGAATGTTTCTGAGTATTTAAATTCAAAAACATCAATATTCTCTCTGAAGTGTCTGGGATAAATGGTTCAAGCAATATCGCAAGTGCATAAACAACTTGAGCGCATAAGTTAAATACATGACCTGCAGCTTTCTTATTCTTTTTTATTAAATGCCATGGTGCTTTTTCATTTAAGTAGATATTTCCTTCTTTTCCAAAATTTACAATATCTCGCAATGCTTTACGTATTTTAAAATTTAATAGACTTTCTCCAATATCTGAACTAATAGTATTGAGTTTTTCTACCAAAATCTTATCTATGTCATCATATAGCAATTTTTCGGGAATTTTACTATTAAATTGCCTATTAATAAAGGTTAAAGTTCTATGGATAAAATTACCTAAAGTATCATTCAATGCTTTAATATTATTTTCAAATTCGGACCATAAAAATGATGTATCGCTCGATTCAGGGCGATTATACAACAAATTAAAGCGCCAATAATCTAAAGGAGCTAGTTTTAAAGCTTCATCAATATAGATGCCCACTCCTCGCGATTTGGAAAACTTATCATTCTCAAATAATAACCATTCTGTTGAGGATACATTATAGGGCAGTACCAGTTTATCTTCTTCCTTTTTATCTGCATTATAGGCAAGAAGTAAGCCAGGAAACACTATAAGATGGAAAATAATATTATCTTTGCCAATGAAAAAAACTGACTTAGTTTTGGGATCATTCCAAAAATACCTAAATTTCTCTGGTTGTTTTTTAATGGTATCCGCCCATTCCTTAACCGCAGTTATATAACCCAATACTGCTTCAAACCAAACATAAATTGTTTTATTTTCGGCACCTTCAAATTTTGCGGGGATTCCCCATTCTAGATCTCTAGTGATTGCGCGTTGTGGTATACCTTCACTAATGGAATTTAAGCACATCTGTTTAGCGTTTGGAGGTATTATTTCATTTTGTTCAATAAATTCTTTTAATTTATTCTGTAACTTAGGAAAGTCCAAATACCAATGCTTTGTTTTCTTGACTTTTGGCACGCTTCCACAAATCGAGCATCGTGGTTCAATAAGTTCAAGGGGGGTTAGCAATTTCTGACAGTTATCACATTGATCTCCTCTGGCTCTATCGGATTTACAATATGGACATATTCCCTCAACGAATCTATCTGGTAAATATAGATGATCTGTTTCGCAATAGAGAGATTCAATTTCTTTTTCTACAATATAACCGTTTTTTTGTATGTCTAAATAAAATTGTTGGACAAAATCTATATGAATTGGATTATGAGTAAGAGTATAATTATCAAAAGATATATTCCATTTTTCGTGCAAATCCTTTATAATTTTATGATTTTTTAATGCTAGTTCTTTTGTAGAAATGTTCCTTTTTTTAGCTTCTACAGCAACAGGAGTTCCATGAGTATCTGATCCTGACACAAATAGAACTTCATCTCCTTTAAGTCTCAAAAATCTAGCAAATGCATCTGCTGACAGTGTACTTCCGATTAAGTTTCCTAAATGTGGTGGATCAGATGCATAGGGCCATGCGCTTGTAACGATCCATTTTTGTTTCACTTCCACTTAACTCACCTTCCAAAAAATATAGTAGTTACCAAGAATAAAATGATCTTTAATAGTTTCTAATAATCCATTACTTTTTTTTTAGTTTTCGGTATTTAAAATAAGAGAGATGTATTTTAAAAATCAATGTGTTCGTATTTTTGAACCACAATTCCGGCAAGCGTGAATCTCATCATTCATTTTCGTCAAGCATGGTTCATGATAATAAGAACCACAATTCTCACATTGATAGACTTTATAATCCCCTAAAAAAATTGAATGACAGTAAGAACATGAAGCATTGAGGTTATCAATATTTTCCTCAGGATATAATAACATGGTAGTGGTTTTTGCGTCTGAACCATCTATTATTCTAATTTTAGGGCCCTCATCGGGTTGTTCGTTGAGTAACTTTGGAATGGCTTGGGGTAATTCTAATAAGAAATAACAGAAGGGACATCGGAACACATTCTCTTTATATTCAGATTTTTTAGCCCACATAGCTGCGCATGAAAGATGCATTGGTCTATCACAAGAAGGACAATATCGTCCTTCAGAATAAAAATCAGCTTTCGTAAGCGGCGATTTACTTGAATGACAAATTTGACATTTTTCATTACTTCTATTCATTTCATCCATCATTAACCTAATATCTAATAGACTTGGTCGTCTTAGTGGAAGGGCGATATCATTTACTAATGGGGCAATTTCATTTCTTTTATTGGGATTAAAATAATCAACTGTCTGTTTCACATCTTTTTTTGAAGCAAATGATTTTCCCGCGTTAAATATTGCTTTTGAATTATTAAAAAAGCCATATTCTCCTCTTGTGGCTTGAGCAATTTGCTTTAAAATGGTCTTATTATAATCTTCAGATGTTCCTAATTGGCAAGTATCAATAAATATACCTAACCCTTTAGCAATAAGTAACATTTTATGCAATCTATCGTCATATATAATCTTATTATCAGATATGATGAAAATTCTGAAAATTTTACCTCCAATTTTTCTCATTTCTTCGACGAGTAGTTGTAAAGAAAAAGCAAGAGCCTCGTTTAATATGCCCTTTCCAGAAATTTGTATTTTATCAAGTGAATTGATTAATTTGGTTTCGTCATTTGTAAATCTGCATAATACTTTAGTTTCATCACCAAATGATAATAGAGCTATTCGATCTTTTAGATCAATTGTAAATTTGGTTTGAATAAAGTTTTTTACAGCATCAATCGCAACCATTAAGCGATTCGGTTTGAAATCTTTTCTAAGCATCGAACGAGATGTATCGAGTAAAACAATGGCATCTTCTATCTTTATATCATGCAAAATTCTTCATTCCCGTATAACGTCCATTAACTTAAATAAAATAATATCCATAAATAAATGTTAATTTTGTTATTATGAATAAAAGAAAAAATATTCAAAATAAATATTATTTCTTTAAAAATTTGTAAGCAAAAAGGCTATATACCTTGATAGCATTAATATAATCGCTTAATTCGATATTTTCATCAATTGAATGAGCAGTGGATCCATTTCCAGGTCCAAATAAGATAGTATTTTTACAAAACCCACTATTGCGTATATAATGACCATCTGCACTTGCGGGATAGATCATAAAATAAGAGCTTACTTTGAAAATTTCATCAATAATACTTTTTAGATTAGATAGATCTTTAGAAGATTCCCAATCTCTCCAATAGGAAGGTTCTGAAACTTGTACGATCTCTAAATCTACGATATTTTCGTGCTTTTTATCGTTTTCATCTATTCTAATATGATAGTTAAGATCCTTTTCTATAATTTTTTTTAAAGCATCTATAATACTTTCTACTTTTTGCCCTGGTAACAATCTAAAATCGATATATGCTTCACATTTATCTGGAACGACATTATCCTTAATTCCGCCTTTTATTATAGTTAAACTTTTTGTAAATCTTGTTAAGGCCATTAACACATTCTGCAACATCACTTGTTCATTATAGATTTTTTCAAAGATTTCATAGCTTGGAAAAGACTGAGCAATAAGTTTTTTTAATTTCTCAACTGATAATGGAGGCTCCACCGAAGGGATATAGTCATCGAGGCGATCTAAGTTCTGGATAATATTGCTCATTATATATATCGCATTCTTTCCCATAAATGGCCATGAGGCATGAGTTGATATTCCATTCGTAGTTACTTTTACGACCATTCTTCCTCTCTCTCCTACCATCATAGCGATTGGTAATGGTTTTAATGCTGTGGGTTCCCCGATAATGGTAAAATCGATCTTCCTAGACTTTAAGGGATTATTTATACTCCATTCCGTTCCAGTTCCTCCCATCTCTTCATCTGCTACAGCATTTAATATTAGGTTACCTTTGAGATTAATTTTTAATCTTTTTAATAATTTCAAGCTGCAAACCATTGCTGCTAATCCACCTTTCATATCCGTAGTGCCTCTTCCATACATATATTTATTTCGCTTAATGAAAGCTGATAAGGGAGGATATTTCCAATCTTCTTCTGAACCAGGTGGAACAACATCCATATGGCCGTTGAATAAAAGATTTTTATATTCAAAATTATCATTAAGCGTAGCAATTAAATTTGCCCGATTGTCATCATATTCGAAAATCTGAGCATCAATACCCACATCTTTCAAGTAATTCCCAATTTTTATCGCAATATTTTTTTCATTACCCGGAGGATTATAGGAATTAGTTTGTATTATTTCTTTCAAGAAGGTAATAAACTCTTCTTTATTATTCTCAATCTCATTTAATATTAATTCTTCACTTATGATTAATCTCCTCGATATAGAAATTACTAGTAATAATGATTCTTCAATAATATTCTTTAATATTTTGTCATTAAGGCTATAAACGAATAAATTTAAAATAATTAGCAAATTTTAATATTCTTAAATTATTTTATAACTAAATTATTGTATAATACGGTTGGTTTTATTGATACGACGCAAAAAGGAAATAAGGAAGAGTATTCTTGTTGGTATATTTATAATAACAATTCTTTTGACGAATATTCAAATCTTTAATGGTTTTAATTTTATAAATATTGATAATCAATCAAAGTCTACTGATGATTATTTAAATTTAAAATCAAGTGATGACCCTTATTTATCTGATTATTATATCACTGATTCGGGTGATAACCAAACTATGCGGTTATATGCGAAAAATAGCTCATCCTCTATTAATAATGAGAATAATTTCCAGATTGAAGCGATGTCTACAACAGACACGTGCTATCTTTCAGAAGGAGATTTTGCTTTTGAATTTCAGAATAATTACACCACAGATTATGTCTTAGAAGATACATCCCCTTTAGATGCTAATAATCAAATTCAATTTAGTTTAAGTAGTACCTATTCATCTGTTGCCGTCGATACGGGAAATCTATTAAATCCCCCTATCAGTATGGCTAAATTGACAGATAATAATAATGAAACTTACATAATTGTTGATGCTGTAAGCAGAGTTGTGAGTATAAATGTCTCAGCAAACTATACGGGACGATTATATTATCAACCTGCACTCCAAATCAGCGTTGGTTTTGATAGGGATGAAATTCTAGGCTTTTTATTATCATTAGTTCATAGTGTAAGTAAAGATGCGTATTTAACAATAAAAGTATATGACATCAATAATTTTGTTTGGAGAAATGTAACAAATCAAATGTTCATTAATTCAAGTTTTGGACGCCACACGATTGAAGAAAATATTATTAATGAGAACTTAAATAATATTGATTTAAGTAATACATGTCATATTCAATTGTTTTATTACGGAGCCTCATCTACTCAATATAATGTCACGGTTAATGAATTTAAATTACCTGCAACTTATGCTTTTGACTTACCAATTAATAACCAAGAATATGTTGCATTAGAGTTTGATTTAAAGGGAAAAAGCTCCACTGTTAATGGATTCTATGCATGGATTCGTGTTCTTGACCAAACCGAAGCTTTAACAACGCAGCTTGAAATTAGCCTATATGAAGCAAATGATACAATTAGAAGAACAGAAAGTCAATTTTTAAATAAGATTTTAGAACCTAATATGGCTGTATTAATTGACTCACTTACAATTAGATCTCATCAATTTAGTGGAGATACCTTGAACTACTTTGCTTTTAACACCGCAAATACAAAAGGTTTAAAATTATATAATTATTTCATTGTAATTAAGTCTAATAATTCCAACGTAGCATATAGTTTAGTTACTTTGCCACAATCTACTTTTGGGGATCCAGATGAAAGAATTGATCATCAACTGCTTACAACATCTGATAATGGTTCAAAATGGAACCTAGCAAAATTGTCTGTACCATACGGTTATACTACAGAACCACTTGATGCCGGTCTTTTTAAAATTAGTGTAACTCGTGGTTACATGCCCTCTGATTTTACAAATCCTTATGATGAAGAAGATACCCTCCGTATTCAAGACCTTCCTATTCAAGATTTACAAATCAAAACGTACCCTTACAATGTAAGTTCATATTTTACTTGGGGAATTGGTAAATGGAACTATAATTTTACGACACCCATCGTCGATAATGTACTAAATAATTTTATAGTCGATTTATCTTGGAATAATAGCAAAATTGGTGGATTTAAATTTAATGTCACTTATACTGCAACTGCTTATTGGATGGAAAACGCATCTAGTTATTATAACACAACATATACTAGTAATCCTGAATGGCAATTAAATTATACTTTAACCTTAAGTGATCCTAATTTCAATAATTGGAATTTCCATGAAGCATGGTTCATATATCCCAATTATTATGTTGCCCATAATTTGACTAATCCAAATTATAATGAAATTTTTGGATTAGCGGTTAATGAAACGGGAGGAGAATTAAAATTAGAAGATAATACCTCTTTTAATAAATTTGTTTTATCTGAAAATGTAATCAAAAACATTAATGGATCTTATTCTCTACAGCTTACAAGTTGGAACTTTTTAAGGCAAACAAAAAGTTATATTCATTATAATTATAATGGAGTTGAAGCACTTTGGGAAACAAATGGTTTTATGTATGGTGACAATATTTCTGTAGGTCTCGGTGTTAATGGTCCGAATAACTATGTTCCAAATACAGGAGATGCCAATGTCAAGTTATTTTATCCTGAAACAGGAATCCCTGTTCCTGGAGCAGAATTAGATAATAACACTAAGGGAGTGAGATTAGATTCTATTTTCTTTTATGATTTCAACAACGATACTATATTTTCAGTGGATAATACTATTTCAGTTTTAGGAAATTATTATTTAGGATATTTCTGGAATAATGGTTCTGCAATTGGGTCTAAAGCTCTTAAACTCTATATTGATGATTATGATTTGGATTTAACTTCATTTTTCTATGATCCAATTGAAAATGAAAATATTCTAGCAGGAACTGTTGAAAAAGTATATGAAAATTATTCAATTTTAATTGGAAGTGTAAATGTTACTGGGGCTCAATATAACCCTAATTTTTATCCCGTGAATCACTCAAATATCGGAATTGAATATATATATGAAATTAATGGAATTAAAGTACCAATTCAATTGAACAATTTTCTTCAAAATGAAACCATATTGAATCCTGATGAAGATATTAATATCCGATTACAACTCCAAAATAATTTTGAGTTTAGTGATGTTAAGGTACAAGTAAAAGTGCAATTAGTTGCATTAGCTAATGAAAAAATGATAATAGATCAAGAGATTTCTGATATTCAAACATTAAAAGTCAAAGGTGATTCGTTGGGCAGAGATATCCAGGATTTCTCCGTAGATTTAACAATCCCAACTTTACAATCTAATGATGAATGGTATGGTTATAACAGCCCCGTTAGAAAGGGTGGTGCTAAAACTAAAGTAACTATTTATGTTCAACATTCTGGAAAACTTCATAACATTGGTATTTATGATAGTCCTGAGTATGCATTACTTATTAATGATACGCAAAATGATTTTGAGGGTTATATAATTTCTTTGAAATATAATATTGAAAAAACGGGTGAAACTATTGTTAAACCCTTTGAAAGATACGAGTGTAATTATTTACCCGAACTAACAACATTCATCGTAAATGTGTATGATAGGAACCTTGTTAGTAGTTATGAACAATTCATTTATTCTTTTGGATTAAAACTAAATAGTAAATTTTCAAATATAACCATTGATCCTTCAAATCCTATTCGTGGTGAGATATTAAATATTACTTCTCGATTGACAACTGAGTTTGGAGCGATTATTATTGGGGAAAATGTGACATGTCAATATTATGATAATCATGTATGGGTCAATCTTTCATCCCAAATATCAGATTTAAATGCTTATACAAGTTTTATAATTGACAGCTTAGACTTAAATGACGAAGATCAACTAATATTTAGACTAATTTGGAATGGAGATCCCCTTATATTGCGTAATTCTCAAAACGTTACTATAAATTTATATCGAGCATTCAATGATCTTACTATTTCCCTTCAACAAAATGCCCTTCAAATATTTAAAAATCAAAAAACCACAATTAAAGTCTTACTTAGCAATACTGGAAATTCAGAACTAAGAATAACTAGTGCAAATATTACTTTAAATTTGGAGCCCCATCTTGATGCTTTAATTGTGCAAATTGATTATTTAAAACTCAATCAATTTAAACCAGGTGAAACCACAGAAATACTTTTAGAAATAAGTGTTCTTTCACTCAGCAAATTTAATTTGACTATATTTGTTGAAGCTTTAAATATTATAACGAAAGAAAATATATCTATTCAGAATTCTAAAACATTCTTAGTATATGATATTCCACTAGCAGATTACTTAAATGCGTTTTTCACTATAATAATTATTGGTTCTATCCTTTTGATATGGGCAGTTATTTTTCTTGCGGTAAGAAGATTAATTAGAAAAATTGAAACTCCTATTGAAGAACCTACTCGAAAGAAAGAAAGGAGAGGTCGATATGTAAAAGTTAGTGAATTAAAAGAAATACCTGAATCCAGAAAGGAAGAGCCTGTTACGGCGATAAAGGATGATAAAGTGAAAAAAAAGCATCGTAAGAAAAGTAAGGAAGAACCAGAAAAGCAAAAAGAAAAACCAACGGATTTAGACTCATTATTGGAAGAAGAAGGATTAAAGGATGACAAATAAATACTAAAATTATCACTTTTTTTTAATTAAAGTATAAATATAATTCTTTTTTTCTTTATTAAGTTTTTATATTCAAGTAATCAAATATTCTTTGCAATTCAACTGAAAAGTAGTGCTATGTTGATTAAAGCTCTTTAAAAAAGAGGAAATAAAATTATGAGTTTGATATTGACATTAAATTACGTTTAAGAAGACTTAAAGAAGCTTTTCCATCAAGACCCGCAAGAGCTATTAAAACGGTCTGATCTGAACCTACTAAAACAGCAAATCCATTTTCTAATTCTATTGTTGTAGTTTTTAAATTTCCTTTTCCAATATCTTTTCCTAAATTATTTGAGTCCCTTACTATAGTTGAACATGCCTTAGCGATTGCACTATGATTCATATCAGTTAGAGTTTGACCGATTATTACTTTTCCATTCATATCAGCAGCAATTAAACCTTCACATTCAGGTACGATATCCATTAATTCTGCCAGTTTTTTTTCAAGTTCTTTCTTATCCATTGTAATACCATCCTTTTACCTAATTATTTATAGATTTTAATTTTGAAAAAGTGATATTTGATATATCAAGAATTATTCTTAATATATATATAATTTAAAGAAATTTAAATTTATCAAATATATAAAAAGGAAGTTGGAAAAAATAAAACAGCCTTTACTTATTTTAAAATTATCAGAATTAAGCTCTCTTCAAGAGCTATCATTACTTCTCCCTTTGCAGTTTCTAACCTTATGAATTTAAGTGCTCCTTCTTGAAGAGCTTTAACACATTGTTGAGATTTTCCAATTAACGCTGTAATATAAGCACTCACTTCTTCTGTTTGTTCAGTGGGGAGATTAGATTTAATCGGAAGCCCCGTAGAATCACATATTATTACTCCCCTCACCCCTTCTTTCTCTTCAAAACGCCGAATTATCGCCTTTACTTCATTAACATCAATCAACTTTAATTATTCACCATTTAGTCCAATTATAAAAAATACTAAATTTTAATATTATAAATATAATATATTTTGTATTTAAAAAATTATCATCTTAATTTAATAATATATATTATAAAACGATGGAAAAGAATCACAAAAAATACTTTCGAAACATATTTATTTTCCTTTCCTCGGCAATTGACGTAGCTCCCATATGTCCTGGAAAGATAAGATAATTATCTGTCAATTCTTTATTATACATAATCTTTTCTCTAATACTGTTAAAGAGTTGATTTTGGTCACCCCCTCCAATATCAGATCTTCCGATACTTCCTTTAAATATTAAATCGCCTGAAAAGAGAATCCCATCGATTTTTTGGTCATTAAATAGTTTGATATCGTTAGAGTAAAAACACAGAGAGCCTGGCGAATGACCGGGAGTCTCAAGTATATTAAGGCTTAACTCACCTATTCCTATTTTATCTCCTTCTTTTAACCACTGATTAGCTTCTATCTCAGTATAAATTTTTGATTGATATTCTTTAATATTGTACATTAAAGGAATTTGGAAATGCTTTAGTAATTTTTTCACCTTTAGAGTATGATCAAAATGACCATGTGTCAGTAAAACAGCAATGGGATTTGCACTTAATTCTTTAAGATTTTTGATGATACTTTCAGTATTTCCTCCTGGATCGATAATCACTGTTTCATAGGTTTTTTCTGATCCAAAAAGATAGCAGTTTGTCCCTAATGGTCCTACAATCAATCGTTTAAATATCATGATTCGCTCGTGCTTTCAAATAGAATAGAGAAGATTAGAATAAAAATTAAGAAAATAAAAGTATAAAACATACAATAAATAACTACTCTACTTAACGTTTATCAGTTTGTTGATTTCAATTAGTCGATTATACACGTCTAAACCTTTATCTGTGAGTTTAACGTATTTCTTTTTGTTATTGAGCTCAATCTCAATTAACCCTCTCTTAATCAAGTCATCTTTTACCCGGAAAAAGGAGTTATAGTAACTAAACTTATTCAACTCATTGTAAAAGGTGTGCTTATCCGTCTTGTAGTTCTTAAATTGTGATAGTACTTCAAGAGTATCCCTAAATCCTTTCTTTTTTAAAAAACTTATTAGTTCTTCAATTGCCATATATCCCGTACCTTGTTAAAAATAGTAATTTAAAATTTTACTAATTTGTAATTAGGAAAAATATTTAAAATTAAAAAAGGTTATGAAAATTTTTATTAACTGCATATCGAATTTATATAATCATATACATTGGATCGCACTTCTTCACTATCAATTAAAATAATTTTTCAATTTTTTCTACAAAGTGTATATTTTTTATGACTCACAACTATTTCAATAGCTCTGGTCAAAATTTTTAATTTGATATTAATTTTTATTATTGAATGCAATTACGCAAATATTTTGAAATTGGCAAGGGAACTGTCCCTATTATCTTATCTTGCCCTCATGGGGGATATAAAAAGCCGAAAAAGATTCTTACTAAAACACAGGGTGCCCAAAATCCTGACAGGAATACATACTTTATCGCAAAGCAAATACTTTATAATTTGCAGCAGGAGAATATTCACTTATATTATATTTTAAATAAAATTCACAGGTCAAAAGTTGATTTAAATCGCCCACCACGATCGATTTTAGCATTTGATAAATCATCGACCGAAGCCAAAAACATACATCGCCTTTTTCATGATCAATTGATTAATTTCAGTCAAGAATGCGTAGAAAAATTTAACAAAGCCTTAATTATCGATTTCCATGGCTTTACGAAACCGTATGAGGAGTATCCTGATATTATTTTTGGTAATATCTTTGGCAAAACACTCAGTATTCTTCAAAATCCGCAAGTTGAGAATTGTGATAAATACTGGGGGTGTTCTCAGCTTTATAACGAATTAGCAAAAAACTTTACTTTAGATGATGGATTAGCATTGTCAGATTTCAATATTGCTTATTCTGGAGGTTATATCACCCACCAGTTTTATAATGTGCCAAAAGTAAATGCTATTCAAATTGAAGTGGCTAGATTCATAAGAATGGAAAAAGATTTTACTCAAAAATTCATAGAAAGTTTAGTAAAAGGTATTCAAAAGACACTGGTCTAGATAAATATTATTTGCTTTTTGTGAAGATTTTTCAATTTATATTCTAATTTTAATCTTGAAGTAAAAATTAATCAAGTTCTAATGATTTATTTGAAATTCTTTTAAATTTATGGGTTTTTTATTAAAGAATACCAGATTTTCTATATTTTTTTGAAGTCTTTTCATAAATTCAATTATTCGATCAAAAAAAACTATACAATTTTACTTGGAACACTACTTTTTCTGAATAATGTTCAAAGCAGTTTTCAAGATTTCACTTTTTGGCGATTCACAGTTTAAGTATATATTTTATTAGGTTTTGGGAAAATAATGGGAAGGTTTAAAAGTAAGAATGCGATATTAATATTAACAAATAAAAAAATGCAAATTAAACAAAATGGTGATTAGTGAAAAAAGTATGCCTATATGTTCAAAATGTGGTAAAGAATATTCATATGGCTCGTATCATCACATTCATTGTGGAATCATATATAATGATGATAGGACGGATTATGAGTGGAATTGTGTAAAATCAAAAGATTTATGTGAAATTAAAGAAAGGATTATAGAAGATTTTGTAAGCCATTCGAAGGTTAATTCCTTATTGACATTTGAATAACTAATTTATTAAGTTTATTTATTCCTCCCTTATTTTTATTAATTTTATTGTTATAATAGTGTAGTTCTATTTTTTTCCTATTATGTTATACCATATTTTAATCCTCAATTCAACTCAAAAAACTATTTAATAATGTATCTAGTTAATAATTGATGCAAGTTGGTGGTATTGTAGATATTTCTACGAAGGATATACCAAATTTACCTTCGATGGTTATTTTAACAGTAGGGTGCAATTTAAAATGCGAATTTTGCCATAACAAATATCTACATCATGAGTCCGTTGGTAAGCATATGGAAATAGGTCAAATCATAAGTTTGGTTAAGAGCAATGTGCTGGTAAATGGTATCAGTATTACTGGGGGCGAGCCAACACTCCAAAAAGATCTTATCGGCATATGCAAAGAAATTAAAAAATTAGGGAAGTATGTGAGTATTGATACAAATGGGACTAATCCTCAAATAATCAAGGATTTAATTGGATATGTGGATAGAATTGCTTTGGATATAAAAAGTCCGTTAAATAAAAAACGATATAGACAAATTTGTAATCAAGATGTAAATCCGGAGCTAATCATTAAAACTTTCAATATCCTTAATGAACAAACACACATCGATTTTGAAATAAGGACAACCTATGTAGAAAACCTCATGAAACCATCGGATATTGAAAAAATTATATCATTTCTTAAGAAAAATAAGTTTCGAGGGAATTTTGTACTGCAACAGTATCAATTCTCTGAAGGAGTAGGAAAAAAATATAGAGATATCTTTCTAAAACCAGAACATGGAGTTCTTCTTGAGCTTCTTAAACCATACAAAGATTTAAAATTAAGTTTTCAAATCTTTTTAAGAGATGATATTATAGGATACAGTAGTATTGATAAATTATACAATATTTCAATTAATGATATTGTATGAAGGAGACTCAAATCCTTGAATATATCCACTCATGCATCGATTGTAAGACTTGTTTAGGATATTGTGATACTTATGAAGTTACACAAGACTTTTTAAAATCTCCTGAGGGAAGATTGCAAATTGCTGAAAAAGTATTTTCTGGAGATAGAATTACTGATGAGGAGCGTGTAGGGCTCTATACATGTACTTTATGTGGAATATGTGATCTATATTGTGAATCAGATATACCCATATCCGAGATCATTCATTCCTCTAAAATTAAGTTAGTCGAACAAAAACAAGCACCTTTAGAGATTCATAAAAAAATAATCGCAGGCATAATTGAAAAAGATAACAGTGTAAATGGAAATCCTGAAGAGAGATTAGATTGGCTACCCGAAGAATATAAGTCTAAAGAAATATTTGAAGAAGCTGAATCGGATACACTCTTATTTTTAGGATGCATGTCATCATTTAGAGTCAAAGAAAGCGCAAGTGCATCTTATAAGCTACTAAAAAGGGTTAATTATAAATTTAAAATTATTGAAAATGAGCCTTGTTGTGGAGAATATATCTATTCCGCAGGAGATCTCCAAAAGGCTAAAGATTTATTCCAAGAAAATTATAATTTTTTTAAAAAAAAAGGTATTAAGAAAATTATCGCAACATGTGGTGGATGTGTATATGCTTTTCAGAATGTTTATCCTAAATATATAAAGGATTGGGATATTAAAGTAAAACATATTGTCCAAGTGATTGCAGACTTGGAAAGAGAAGGAAAACTAAATTTTAAAAAAATGGGTGTTGAAACTACTTATCATGATCCTTGTAGAGTTGGAAGGAAATTGCACCAAATTGATATCTATGAAGAACCACGATTATTATTAGAAAAAGCATGTATAAAAGTGAATACCCTAGAAAATGATGAGAAAATAGCCCCTTGTTGTGGTTCTGGTTCAGGGATAAGAGGAGTAGATAGTAGCATATCTATTAAATGTGGCTCTAAGATATTCAAGAGTTCACCTACGAAAGAGATTATATCCTCTTGCCCATTATGTGTCTTTCAGTTTAGGTATGTAAATTTCAAAACACAATCAGATAAAGAAATCAAATATATAACAGATTATTTACTTGATGCTCTTGAAAGTAATTTTTAAAGGTGATTAGCTATTAATAAAAAAAAAGATAAAAATAGCGAAGACGATGATTTAGATGATCTATTAGAAAAACAATTGGAAATGCAAGATCAAATCCATCGAAAATGCTTAATAAAGGATAATCCTGAACAAAAATTAAAAAAATGGAAAGAAAAATATGAGTAATTTTTAATTTCTTTTCTATTTTAAACGGATTTTTGACAAAGCAATTGTTTCTATTTAGGTTTCGAGAAGATTCATAACCCCCTAACTTATATCACAATATTGTATAAATATAAAAAGTAATAAATAGAATAACAATATAATAATAACTTAATCAATTATCTTATAAAAGTAAATTGAAGGCGAATAAATATGGGAGAAGATTTACGCTTTATTTATGAAAAAGAGTACTGGTACATAAGTGCTTTCATTAATACTAATGAATTTATAGGAGAAACTAAAGCAGAAGAGATAGAAGCATTGTTATTAAACAAATTGAAGAATTTAAATGAGACTGATCTGAGTAAGGCATATGAATTTTTAGAAAAATATCCCTATGCTGATGAAAAAAAAACCATTTTAATGGAAATGGCAAAATCTATCACAATAGAATGTGATTGGGAACCATTTTTTCAAAATTTTCCTTATATAGATGAAAACAATCCCTATACTGAAGACTATCGCGATTTGATTTTCAATACATTAGGATATTTTAAGTTAGAGGTTGAATATTTTAAAAACGATCCATACAAAAAAGAGAAAATAACACCAGATTTAATTCAACAAATTCCATTTATCGTAAAAGATAATATTCTCAAAAGTTTTAGTAAGAGAACAGAGAATCAGTTTATTCTTCTTGATACAGAGAGTCCTATTTATGTATTTGTAGTATCAAAGAAGACATTGCCAATGACAGTTCAATGGGATGAAAAAAATATAGAAAGATATAAAAATATTCTTGGATATTGGACACAGATATATGCGGGTCAGTGGGGTGATTATACAGAAGATCTATTTCAAAAAAGAGTGAAAGACAATTTATCTAATCGTTTAAGCGAGTTACATTATATTAAAAGAAATTCAGGTTTTATATATATGGCGGAAAGGAATTTTGAAGCGGAATTTCCATATATAATGGAACACATTTTAGACCCTACTCCTAAAATGAGAGCGGTTCTTTTCGCTTTAATGTCAATTAATAACTCTCTTGACGTTTTATTCATGAAACGATATTCTGATGTGTTTATGAGCTTAGAAAAGATCGAGGAGAAAACTAAAAATCTAAGATTTTTAAGAGGAATGATTCAAACAAAGATGAGCCTTATTTATAGTGAATTAGATTGGAATCCTCGTTATCATTATACACGAGTTTTAACCCATCTTATAAAATTATATCGTATTGAAACAATTATAGAGAGAGTAAACGAAAAATTCAAGATATTATATGATTCTATGCAAGAATTTTATCTTCAAAGAAATGAAAAGAATCAAAAAGTTACAACAAGAATATTATATCTAGTAAATATAATATTAAGTGCTGGAATTGTAAAGGACTTTTTCGATGTTTTAATTTTAAGTACAAAGACAGGAGAAACTCCATTTTTCATTATATCTTATTTAGCAGCAACGACAATTATTGGATTAATGTTTATTGGTACATTAACATATTTTATGTTACATAGATTTAAAGCAAAAGTAGAAGAGAAAGGATATACTGTAGATGCAGTTATAGAAGATAATAACCGAAATGTGATATTAATCAAAAGGAAATATCACCCCTATAAAGGTAAATATGCGCTACCTGGTGGATTCATTAAATATAATGAAGATCCTGAACAAGCAGTTATAAGAGAAGTGCGAGAAGAAACAAACCTAGCTGTGGAAATAGTAAGAAAAATAGGGACATATGATCAAAAAGGACGAGATCCTAGAGGAAGGATTGTGTCTACTGTATTTAAATGCAGGCTAGTCAAGGATCTCTCTTTATTAGCAGGAGGAGATGATGCAAAGGTTGCAGAGGCTATTCCAATTGAAAAGGTTAAAACTATGGATTTAGCATTTGACCATAAACAAATTCTTAAAGATGCTGGTGTTTTATAGCTTATAATTAAGAAATTTATTTTATATTTTTTAATTTCCTTTGTCGATGAATTTTTAGTATATTAACATTTGAGTGTATGGAATTAATTTTCATAAAAAATAATAGAAATGTATGAAGAAAACATATATTTCTTTAATTGTTATTAGTTTCTGCTAACTTCTCTGGTCGTACTATACAAGGTTCTTGCTTCTGGCCTCTTCTTTTTGTCATTCTAATTTCTCTCCTTTTTTTTGCTTGTTCAAAGCGTCTTTTTTCTTCATCAGTTTCAGTTAAAAGGTGAGGAATTGGAATTGGATTGTCATCTTCATCTAAAGCCACAAAAGTTAAATATGCAGAGGCAATATGTGTATGTCTGCCAGTTTTTAAGCATTCTGCTTCAACTCTGACTCCCACTTCCATAGATGTTCTACCAACGTAATTTAATGATGCTTTTGCGAATATTAAATTTCCTATATATGCTGGAGATATAAAAGACATTGAATCAACACTTGCAGTCACAACATTTTTATGTGTATGACGAGCAGCAACAATCGCTCCGGCTTGATCTATTAATTTAAGAATATGCCCTCCATGAACATTTCCCGCAGGATTTGCATGTTCGGGATACATAATCTGGGCAAGCTCTACTTTTGAATCTTTTACAGTTTTTCCTTCCAATCTTAATTCACTCCATATTTTATTATTAAAAATTTAAATGATATTAAGTTTGAAATAAATTGCTATTTTAAATTATAAAATTGTTATTTTACGTCGTAAAAATGCTAAGTGATATCTACCTTTAGAGGGTTTTTAATCCCACATCAATTAATTTTAAATTCAAAGATGATTTAATATATACAACTTTGTTATGAATAATTATTCATAACTTAAGACTATTAAAATCAATGTGATAAAAATGCCAAGTTTTAAAGAAACGTATGAAGCTATAAAAGCTAATTGGGATGCAGGCGAAAAGAACTTCAATATTGAATGCGAAATGCTCTCCGAAGGGATGCAAGTAAAATGTATAATGGGAAATCCTGGTGGAGATCCTTTTGAATTACTAATTGATGCACCTGGAGGATTAGATGGATCAAATAAGGGACCCTCTCCTTTATTAGTAATCTTGTCTTCAATTGGAGCTTGCATAATTGCTGTAACGAAATTTTGGGCTAAGATCATGAATATTGAGATTGAAGAGATGAAAGTCTTTTCTCGGGGTCATATTAATTTAGGAGCTCTTTTCGGAATAGATGATAATAAACTCGCGGGATATGATAAATTAGAACCAGTAATAAGAATTAAAGCTAAAGCTTCAGAAGAGAAAATAAATGAGCTAATGGACAAAGTATTTCACCACTGCCCTGTTATCACCAATTTTGGTGGGGCTTCAAAAATTTCTCCAAAAGTCCAAATTAAATAAAAAGATTCAAAAAATAATTTATATTTTTTTTTCCTTTCTAACATTATCTTGATGTTATTTTAATGGAAACTTAGGGGCTCTTTTTTCAAAAAATGCACTGGATGCTTCATTCATATCTTTAGAAGAAAATGTTAGGACAATGGAACTATTTTCAAATTGTATTATATTTTCTAAACTTGGAGAATCAAGAGATAAATTAATAGCTTGTTTTGTCATCCGTAATCCTAATGGACTCTTTTTTAATAATTCTTGTGCCAATTCTAGCGCATCAATCAGTAAGTCTTCCTTTTTAGAAATCTTAATAATTAATCCACATTCTCTAGCCTCTTCTGCTTCAAGTGATCTTCCAGAATAAAGTATATCTGATGCTTTTGCCATCCCTATTAATCGAGGTAAAAAATAACTTCCGCCTACATCTGCTCCAGTAAGCCCAATATTAATTGAGGCATTCATAAACTTCACATCATCACTTCCTAATCGCATATCAGAGGCCATAGCAAAACCAAATCCTCCTCCTGCTGCCGCTCCATGTATTGCAGCTATAATTGGTTGAGAAATTTTCCGCATTTTAATAAAAATATGACTTATTCTCCATTGATGATATAACTTTTTTTTTAACGGTTCTGGGACGTCTAAAAAGTAGAATTTTTCATATCCCGGAGGTATTTTTTTCGAATTCAAGATTAATCCTTCCTGTAAGTCCGTTCCCGCGCAAAACACCCTACCTTCTGCCCTCAGAATAAGAACCCGGCAATCTAAATTTACCATTAAATGATCTAATAATTCATGCAATTCTTCCTCCATTTCAAAAGAAATCGCATTTAGTTTTTCAGGTCGATTAAGAGAGAGAATTCCTATTCCATCTTCTCGTAATTCAAATTTTATTGTTTTAAATTCCGTCATTTTAATCATTAATTTTTATTTTCAATTTAGTAAAATAACTTTAAAGAATAATATTTTTGAGTGATAATGCCCAATTAGGCATTTTTTCAATCTTATTATTTGATAGATTGATGTTATTCACATTTTTTAATTCTTTTAATACTTTCGGGATTACTTCAAATTCATTCCAGCTTAAGTCAATAAATTTAAGCTGTGTCAAATTTTTAATCGAAATAGGAAGTCCTGAGAGATATCCATAACTTAAATTCATGCATTCTAACTCTGATAACAATCCAATTGACTCAGGAATTTCCTTAAAGAATGATAATCCCAAATCTGTAATGTGATTTTTTTTTATGATACAAAGAATATCCGCTTCATAAATAAAATGAAAATCTTGATTTCCAATATAATAATTACTTCCCATATTATTAACCCCTATATCTAATAGAAAGGGTATTTCCTCGCAAGAAAGTTCATATTTTTGCGATATTCCTTTAATTCTTTGTCTTAATAAAGGTTCTAGTTGCATTGAGAATGAATTTCTGACTTCTTGTATCAAATTTCGTAGAGTATTGATAACTAATGAAGATTTATCATTGAGAATTGTCCATTTCAATACATTCAATCCTTTTTCAATGTAATAGAGAAATATTATTTTTGCCGATACGGCTCGAATCTCATCGTTTACATCCGATACTAAATAATTTTCATAGAAATCAAAATGCATATCATTTGGCGGAACAATTGAAATTAATTTGTTTAAGATAAGTATCCGCAATCTACTATCATCACAGTTCTCTAAAATTGAAATTAATTGATCACTTATTTCTTTTCTTTTAACTTTTTGAGAAATTACCTTTTGAAGTACTTTATGTGGAATGTATTCTTTTTCCATGAACTTTTATGCCAGTTTTTATATAGTTTATTTTAATGGATATTTCGGATCTCTCTTTTCAAAGAATGCTTGTGCACCTTCTGTAAGATCATTAGAAGTCGAGCATAACATCTGCGCGCGATTCTCCAATTCCATGATCGTTTCTAAACTTGGAGAATCTAAAGAAAAATTTACCGCTTGTTTAGTCATTCTTAACCCCAGAGGACTCTTTTTCAATAATTCTTCTGCTAAACTAATTCCTGCTTCAAATAATTCATCTTCTTCAACCACTTTAAGAACCAATCCTATCTCCTGCGCTTCTTCAGCATTTACAAAACGTCCAGTATACAAAATTTCCGCTGCTCTTGACATTCCAATAAGTCTTGGTAGATGATAGCTAGAAGCCAAATCTGATCCCGAAAATCCAATATTTATAAATGCATTATTGAATCTTGCCTTCTTAGTAGCAATTCTAATATCAGAAGCTAATACAAATGTAAATCCTGCTCCAGATGCCGCACCATTGATAAGTGCTATAATTGGTTGACTAATTTTTCGCATTTTTACTATAAGCTGACTTGTACGCCATTGTGCGTATAATTTTGCTTTTATAATATCTTTTTCTGGCGTATTGATATAATAATATTTCTCTTTGAGCTCTTGAGGTTTCTTTTTTGACTGGAGTACCATCGATTCTTTCAAATCTAGACCCGCTGAAAAAACTCGGCCTTCTGCTTGAAATAAAAGGACACGGCAATCAATATTAATCATTAAATGATCAAGGAGTGCATGTAAATCCTCAATCATTTGAAAAGACATCGCATTTAACTTTTCAGGACGATTTAGAGATAAAATTCCAATGCCATCTTCTCGAAGTTCAAATTTTATAGTTTCAAAATTCATAAGAAATCTCTTTTTTTAATTTATATTAGATTTAATATTAACGTAAATTTATTGTTTTTTTAACACCCAACGTTAATAATATAACTCTAAAATTATAAAAGGATCAAAGGTTAAATGAAATACAAACTAGTTAAGTGAGAATTATGGAAATTAATAGGGATAAAATTTTATCCATAGCCTATGAGCTTGGAAATAAATATGAGAAAACGTGTACCGGATGTGCTCAAACTACAGTTGCTGCAATCTTTGAAGCATTAAATATATGGAATGAGGATGTATTCAAAGCAGCGAGTGGACTAGCAGATGGTTTAGGCCTCACAGGAGATGGTTCTTGTGGAGCTCTTGTTGGAGCATCAATGGTAATTAGTTTTCTTTTTGGCCGAGGAAAAGAAGACTTTTCAGATATGTATAAACCACTGAAATCTTATGGTTTAGTGAAACAGCTTCATGATGAATATATCGAAAAATATGGTTCTTGTCGCTGTTTTGATGTGCAAAACTCTCTTATAGGTCGAACGTATAATTTATGGAATGAAGATGAAAAAGAGGAAGCGTTTAACTCAGATATGATACACTATTGCTCTGATATTGTAGGAAAGGTAGCACAGATGGCTACAAGGATTATCTTAGACAATGGATTTATTCCTAAGTAATCACTAACGGGTATTAAAATGAGAGAAAAAAAGATTAATACCTTATTTTTAGAAAAGATTGAAACATTAGAAAAAAGCTTACCGGAATTACGAAAGGGTGTCAATTGTGCGGAATTAACCCTCATTAATATTATAGATATCCTGGGGGATTAAAAATGGTTTATTAAATAATGCTATTATTCCTTTAGCAGGGGGATTTGGTGGTTATAAATCAGGAAAAGGATGGCAAGGAGCGTGTGGAGCTGTTTATGGGGGTTGTGCGGCAATTGGTGTCATTTTAGGCGGAAAAAAACGAATGAGCAATAAAAAAATACCTATTGCATATTTAAAAGCGGCTAAATTTGCATCTGAATTTGAAAAAGAATTTGGATCAGTAATTTGCGCTCAATTATGTGGATATGATTTCAGCGAACCTAATGGGTTTATGGAATATCAAAATGATGAATGCTGGTCAACAACATGTTATAAATATGTGATTTGGGCCATTAAAGCTGTTCAAAAGATAATGAGGACCCAATTAAGACGAAATTGGTAAAAGGAAGTATTAAATACAATTATTTATTATTTAATTACCTTAATATATGGTGAGGAGTAAAAACTTTGATAATGAAATGTGATTCCGACCGAATAATTAGATTAAAAAACAATCTTTTATCTAGCAAATATGAATTATGCATTGAACGGATGAAATATTTTACTGAGATTTATAAACAATATCCTGATGATACTGAGATCATCAAAAGGGCAAAAGCTATAGCTCATACGTTAAAAAATATGACTATTTTCATCCGAGAAGATGAGTTATTAGTAGGCAATGAAACAAGTAAAAACCTCGGTGAAAAAATTAATCTGGATATTCAGAGGTATGATAACAGCTTAGAGAAACGAATTACTTACAAAAAATTAAAAAGAAGACCACTACAACCTTTCTTCATTGAAGAAAAAGAGATAGAAGATTTAATGGAGATTCTCCCCTATTGGAAAGATAAATCACTGATAGGGAGTAGAATTATGAAAAGATTATTAGAAGAGGGTTATATTTCAGGAGAAGGGTTAATTGATGCGTTAGCACCAAATATAGCAATTCATATCGGAACTACTGAAGGACATTTATGCGCAGGTTATGAAAAACTGTTAAAATTGGGATATAAGGGGATAATCGAAGAAGCAATGAAATACCAAACTCGTTTAGATAGAAAAGACATTAAATTCCAAGAAAAAGATAATTTTTATGATGCAGTTAAAATTTATTATCAAGCAGCTATAGATTTCTCTCAGAGATATTCTGATCTTGCTTTCAATATGGCAGAGAAGCACGAAAATGGACTTCGAAAAAGAGAATTAGAAGTTATCGGTCATATGATGGAAAAATTCACAAGGGAACCTCCAAATACGTTTTATGAAGCAATACAATTTATCTGGTTTTCTCAAAACATAGCAAACATCATTTATCAGCGAAGTGTTCTTGCCTTAGGACGATTAGATCAAATATTATGGTCTTATTACATAAAAGACATCGAAGATGGGCGTATATCCAGAGATTTTGCTTTAGAATTGATTGAAGAACTAAATTTAAAACTGACGTGGAATGTGACATTATTACCCACAGATTTTACTATGGTGGCAAATGCCCTTGGTCAAAATACACAAACTATTACTATAGGAGGAATGGATAAGAATGGAGATGATACAGTTAATGAACTTTCCTACCTTTTCCTTGAGGCATATGAAAATATTAAAGTTTTTTCTACAGATTTATCATTAAGAATTCATAAGACCACACCTGAGAATTTCTTTAAGAAAGCTCTTATGGTGTTCAGAAAGACATCGGGAATTGCCTTTTATAATGATGATATAATCATTCCCGCACTTCAAAAAGCGGGATATTCTTTAGAAGATGCGAGAAATTATGCTTTAATAGGATGTGTAGAACCTTCGGGACAAGGAAACAACTTTCCTGCCACAGGAAGAATGTTTATGAATTTACCGGGTGTGCTGGAGTTAACCCTCAATAATGGTTATAGTAATCTCACTAAAAAGATTGATGGATTACAAACAGGTGATCCATCAGAATTTAAAACATTTGATGATCTGTATGAAGCAGTTGTTCGCCAGCTTAAATTTAATATAAGAATCTCCACAGAAATCGCTAAAGTTGGAGATATTGAAGCTATGAAATTCTTTCAGCATCCGTATATTTCAGCAACTTTAGAAGGATGCATGGAAAATGGGAAAGATTACGTATGTGGAGGAGCAAAGTATAATTTCTCCTCTATTACTGCGTATGGTTTCGCAACCTTAGTGGATTCATTATATAATATAAAAAAAGTTGTCTATGAAGAGAAATTGCTGACATTACACCAGCTAATCAACATTTTAAATTCAAATTTCGAAGATCAAGAAGTATTCAGACAAAAGCTAATTAATAAATACCAAAAATGGGGAAATGATAAGGAAGAAATCGATAACCTTGCGTTAAAATTATGGGATTTATTTTCACAAGAAATTGCAAAATATAACCCCCTCAGAGGCGGGAGATATAATGCTGGTGCGTATTCTATGGGAATTCATGTGATGGAGGGGTTTTTTACGAGACCTACTGCTGATGGTAGAAAAGCTCTGGAAGCTATTTCAAATAGTTTATCACCTGTTAATAAAGTAGAAAAAAATGGATTAACCGCAATTTTGAACTCTGTAGCAAAACTTAATTACGATTATGCAACTAATGGGGTTGCAGTAAATATAAGAATGCATCCACAGAATCTCAACTCCGAGGAAGGTGTAGAAAAGCTATATAGTCTTTTAAAAGGATATTTTGAAAAAGGAGGTATGCAGATACAACCCAATGTAGTTTCAACAGAAACTTTAAGGGATGCACAACACCATCCTGAAAACTATCCTGACTTAATTGTAAAAGTAGGGGGGTATAATGCAACTTTTATCGATCTTGGAACACCAATACAAAATGATATTATTGATAGATTAGAACATAATTTCTAAATCACAACAAACTTTTTAGGTAGTATTGCGGATATATTTGGTAAAAAGGAGTAGCTATAAATCCAATGAATCTCCGAACTAAGAAGCTTATAATTATTTCTTTCGCAATTTTATTTATTTCAGCTTCCGTTTTAACTGTTCTTGCTTTATACTTCTTTTATGATAGCAGAGAAAAGTCTACAATTGTTTTCACGCCAAACTATATTAAATCGTTCCCAAACCACACCGCTTGGTTATTAGCGAAAGTAAGTATTTACGATTCAGACCTTCTAGATAACTGTTTTATTATTGTGCAAACTAATGAAACTATTGATTTAGAGTTTAAAGTGTGGAATAATGAACCAAGTAAAAAAGTACTGGAAATTTTCATTAAACCTAATTCAACCCACTTGAATGATTTTGTTAAGGTTGAAGCAATAATAAATAACGATAAGACGTGTATAAAAGGTTCAGCAATCATTGAGGTTATACATTGGTTTGCAAAAAATATTTCTGAAGTAATTGGCATGAGAGATGAATTTATTTCATATTTAGCTATAAATAAATCATCATTTGGAATCAATGAAAGTATAATTTGGGAGGGTTTTGACAATAGACCCCAGATTTTGATTGTAGAGCATTATTTGTTTCGATCAGAATTCTGGGAAATGGAATTATCTAGACATGTCATGATTGCCCCGCATGATTGGGTTCAAGTATACTTGAGACTTAGAAATCAAATCCAACCAATTTGGTCTGGAATCATATCATCATGGAATAGTGAAAATCATACGGTAACTGAAATTGAACCGCCATCATCGGTGTCTCGCTAAGTACCCCTAAATTCTTAGTTTCTAATATATACTTTTTAAATTCGAAAAACCTCAAATTTTGAGACTTGAGAAAGCCTATTAACTTTTGAATAATTATTCATAATATTTAAATAGGTTATTGAATATTCATCTCTTGTATGAATATATATTCAAAATATAATCCATACGGAGATGATGTAGTAAGTGCCCGGTGGGGATAGAACAGGACCTGGTGGACTAGGTCCAAGAACAGGGAGAGCTTTAGGCTATTGTGCAGGATATGACGCTCCAGGATATACACGAGGTATAGGTTGGGGCCGTGGTGGAGGCTTCGGTCGAGGTTATGGTAGAGGCTTTGGTAGAGGTTATGGCAGAGGCTATGGTAGAGGATGGGGGTATAGAGACTCATACTATGTACCATATGCACCAGCTCCAGTTTATGCTCCTGCTCAACCATTAACTTCCTCAGATCAGCTAAATATGTTAAAACAAGAAAAGGAATATTTAGACTCTGAAATGAAGGGTATGCAAAGCGCAATAGAAGATATCTCCCGAAGAATTTCCGAATTAGAATCAAAGGAATAATCAATCCTTTTTTTCTATTTCTCCTTTTTTCTTTAAAAAATAATATTAAACTTTAAAACCAAATTTGTTGATATTTAAATTATGCTAGATGTTAATCTTAAGGTTAATGAAAAAGATGTACCATTAAATGAAATTATGTCTAATATGCTAACTAATTTACTGATGGCATATGTTAAGACCCTTAAAAAAATCCCAGAAGATATAACCAAAATTCAAGTTAATATTGAATTATAATTTTTTTCATTTTTTTTTTTGAGAAGGTTGAATATTTAAATTAAATCCTCTAATTATAATCACATTAATTCATTTAAAATAAAAAATATTTAATTTTCTAAAAGGAAGAAATTCAAAAAAATGTGAAAATAATGACAGAAGAAAAATCGAATGAGAAATTTAGAGCGGGTCAAACATTTTTAATTGGGTTAGCTTTTTTTACTACCTTTACTTGGAGTTTATATAATACCCAAGTGAATCAGCAACTAGATATATACTTTGCAGGGTTTGCTCTAGCAGGATTTACTGTTGGAATTATAATGGCTATTGACAACATAATAGGAGTAATAATTCAGCCTATTATGGGAAATCTCTCTGATAATACTCGAACTAAATACGGAAGAAGAATACCTTATATTGTTATCGGTGTAATATTATCTGCCATCTTCTTTGCTTTAATTCCTACTGGATTTGAAACCCAATTATGGATCTTACTTGTTTGGATTTTTTGTTTCGGAATTAGTATGGGTTTTTATAGATCTCAAGCTGTAGCATTAATGCCCGATTTTGTTAAACCCGTCCATAGGAGTAAAGCAAATGCTATTATAAATATAATGGGAGGGATAGGTGCCATTTTTGCATTTTCTCTAAGCCTAGTGTCTGATGCTATTGGTCTACAATATACTTTTATAATCGCATCAATTGTTATGGTGATAGCAATGGTAGTTCTTATTTTGACTGTTAATGAGAATAAAGCGTACAGTTATAAGCTGTTATTAGAAGAGGAAGCAAGCGAAGGAAGAAAAGTAAAAGAAGAAAAAGAAAAATTAACTCTAGTTCAAAGCTTTAAAGATATATTTAAAGAAGAAGATAAAAGTACATTAATAATGTTGTTTGCGATTTTTTTTTGGTTTGTAGGATATCAAGGAATGGAAGCTTTATTTTCAATCTATGCTGGATCAGGTCCAAACGGTGTTTTAGGTTTGAGCTCTGGATTAGCAGGGTTTATATTTAACTTTGTAGCAATTCCATTTATTATCGCAGCTTTTCCTTTATCTTTACTTGCCAATAAAATTGGGAGACGAAAATGTATAAAAATCGGATTAGTAATTATGATTGTCGCTCTATTACTTGGCTTTTTAATTCGAACACAAACAATAACCTTCATAATTCTCGTTTTTTTTGGCATTGGATGGGCATTTGTCAATGTAAATTCCATTGTAATAATATGGGAACTTGCACCTAGTATTAAAAAAATAGGAACTTACACAGGCTTGTACTATTTCTTTAGTGTATTAGCGGCAATATTTGGTCCTGCTTTGTTAGGAATTTTCAGAGATGTTTTCGGAAAAGAAAGTTTACTTATTGATGGTGCTATATTCCTTATAATTGCGTTTGTTTTAATGTTCTTTGTTAAACGAGGAGAAGTTGAACTTACAGATGAAGAAAAATTAGCGCGACAACAAAAAATTGCAGAATTATAAAATATTCTTCTTTTTTTTTATTTTAATAATGTTTTTGTTATTTTTTTAATTTTTAATTTCAACAAGAATAAATTTTAAAATTAAAATGCAACTAGAACCTGAATGTATTGGCTGCTTATTCAATCAAGTATTGAGAGCATTCAAATTATTAGAACCAGATATATCTAGAGAAAAAATCATTAATGCTCAAAAAAAGCTAATGAAATATCTTATAAATGTCGATATCAATAATACAGCGTCTCCTATTATAGGTAAAACTGCATACGGAATCGTTGCCGATACATTAGGCTTAAAAGATCCCTATATTAACTTAAAAAAGAAATATAATCATTTAGCATTAGAGTTTTATGAGGAAGCAAAAAAAATTGTCGAGACTTCTGAAGATCTGTTGTTAAAAGCTTTAATAGTTGCTGCCCTGGGAAATACAGTAGATTTAGCTGCTCAGCACAAAATCGAGATAATCAATGATATTAAAACATTTTCTATTGAAAATCTTGCGATAAATGAATATACTCAATTTAAAGAATCACTACAAAAAGCGGAACATCTTCTTATCCTTGGAGATAATTGTGGAGAAATAGTATTTGATAAGTTACTCATAGAAACGATTCAGAAACTATTCCCAAACTTAGAGATTATCTACTCAGTACGTTCTGGTCCGATAATAAATGATGTTACCCTCGAAGATGCAAAAATGGTAGGGTTAACCGATTTAGTTAAAATTGTGGAATCAAGCCCAACGCCGGGCATAGACTTAAGTACTTCTACTGAAGAATTTAAATATTACTTCAATCGGAAAGGAGGTGTCATCTTATCAAAAGGACAAGGGAATTTTGAAAGTCTATATAAAATGCCGATTCCAGAAAAAGATGTATATTACTTACTCAAAGCTAAGTGTAGTTTAATGGAAAGAATCTTTAATGTTAAAATAGGAGCTTTGATATTTAAAAAGAAATCAGATAAATTCTAATTTATTGTTCCTTTTTAATAAACTTTTATTTGGCTAGCATAATCAGGTATTATTTCTTAATTTAGCAATTGCTTCAGTAAAGAATCCAAAATCTCCAATTTCAGATTCTATATCTGCATTATTTAGATTTCCAAAATATTTATTTATTTGATTAATTAGTACTTCTTTAAAAGGTCCGAAGGCATTAGTATCGACACATTCCCCTATTTCATCACAGTAGAGAGAATAAAACATGTCCAAGGATTTTTCTGCTTCTTCTCGAATATTATGTTTAACAAACTCTTTATCCATGATCGCAATTAAGGTGAGATTGTACTTATTGACGATTATCATTTGAATATCGAGACCTTTAATGGTGATTTCTTCTATTTTGCCCATATTTTCCTCCCCAAATAGAGAAAGTGCCCCAACAAAGGAAGATAAAAGAAGAGGATTTATATTCGTATCCAAAATTAAATCTAATAAATAGATTCCTGTTTCTTTACAGATAATGATTCCTTTTAATAATTTTGAGATTTCAGGATTTATCTTCATTTTAATGATGTTTTACTTTACGTTGCTATTATAAATGATAAGAATATTCTCAACCAATATTAAACAAAAGAGTTAATAGATATAATTGTTTGCATATTTATCAGATGGTATAATATGAGAATATTTTATTAAAACCTCATTGCTGAAAATATGGTAAAATAAAAATAGGTAAAAAAAATATTAATTATTTTTCTATAAGTTCTCGCATTCTATTTACTATGGCTTTAAATGCCTTAGCACTTACACCATCAGGGTATTTCAAGACAAATGGTAATCCCCGATCTCCTTGCTGGCTGACTTCTATTTCAAATGGAATTTTCCCTAACAGTGGAACATTAAAATCTTTTGATGCTTTTTCAGCTCCACCGGGGGGGTAGAGATCTATAAATTCCCCACAATGTGGGCAATTAAAGCCAGACATGTTTTCAACTATCCCGAGAACATGTCTTTCCATTGTTTTAGCCATTGCTATTGTTTTTCGTGCATCCATTAAGGCAACTTCTTGAGGAGTTGATACAACAACTACATTTTCATCGGGAATCAATTGTAGAATATCTAAAGTCTCGTCAGAGGTACCTGGAGGTAAATCACATACGAGATAGTCAAGTTCTCCCCAAACTGCTTCTCCTAGAAATTGACGTAGAGCACCCATTTTCATAGGACCTCTCCATATTACTGGAGTATCCGAATCCTGGGTTAAAAATGCCATACTCATTACTTTTGTATTTAATGGTCCATCCACAGGATAAAATCTCTGTCCATCAGGATCAACACGGGGTCGTACCTCAGGACTAATCCCTAACATTTTATTAACATTTGGTCCTGTAATATCCACGTCTAATATCCCTACTCTTAATCCAATACTAGCTAAACTGATAGCAAGATTAACTGCGACTGTCGTTTTTCCCACACCACCTTTTCCAGAAATCACTACTATTTTATGTTTTATTTTTGCCATATTTTCCTTTATTCTTTCCATGCGTTGTTCCATGGCATCCTTACGACCTTCATCCACAGTCTTCTTTAAATCTATATCTGGTATTTCATCACTCATTTTTTACACTTTTAACTTATTTTGATTAACTTCATATAATTATTAGTCATAACTAGAGACGATTTTAATAACTCATTAATTTATAGGTAATATTTTGAAATTTTTCACTTCGCTTTAGTTATAATTAAAACTACAGAGTTGAATCATATTTATAAATATAATGAATCATCATTCTTAAAATTTAAATATTCATGTGAATTAAGAAACTCAAGAGGTGTATTCAATTAAAGAATACATTTTTAAGTGAATGACTATTTATGTATATACGGGTAATTGAATAATCATTCATTTTAATAATAAATAATTATTCATTAAAATATGGTTGAATTGATATGGTAATAATTGCGGTTCCCTCAGATGGAAATGGGGGATTAAATGAGTTAATTAATAGTCGATTTGGACGTTGTCCAAGTTTTACTTTTGTAAAGGTTGAAGATAAGAAAATAAAGGAAGTAAAGGTAGTATCAAACTCTGCGGTCGGTCAAATGGGAGGTGCTGGAATTCATGCTGCTCAATTAATCGGTGATAACGGAGCGGGGATTGTTATTATAGGGTTTTTAGGACCAAATGCTGCTCAATCATTAAATGCTTTAAAAATTCAGATATATCAAGCGCCTAACAAAAGTATTACAGTAAGAGAAGTAATCAATCTCTATTTGGAGAATGAATTACCATCGATCAATAATGCTAATGTCGCTGCTCATCGAGGAATGGGTGGGGCTTAATGCGTTAAACTTGGGTTATGTTCAAAATGAAAGGTAATTTCGTATTTTAAAGAAAAATAAGAATGGCTATACCATAAAGAGGATGGCGAATAAACCAAAAATCATTTGTGTAACTGGTGGGAAGGGGGGCACCGGTAAAACTCTTGTAGCTGTGAATTTAGCCATAATGTTTAAAAATGAAGGTTTCAAAACTTTATTAGTAGATGGAGATAGTGAAAATCCTAATACCTATTTATTATTAGGAGGCAAATTAGGTAAAAGAGAAAGTGTTCTCTTCTTTAAACCTTTAATCAATGAAGAGAAATGCACAAAGTGTGGAATCTGTGCAGACAATTGCGTACCTCATGCGTTGCTTCATATAAAGGACTCGATACCAATTCCTATTCTAGCCGTTTGTTCTGGATGTAAATTATGTTTTAAAATCTGTCCAGCTGTTGCTATTGAACCTGATTATAAAACGGTTGGATGGGTATATAATATTACTATTAGAGATATTGATCTTTTAGTTGGTGAATTAAAACCAGGAGAAGCACGATCTGCAACGGTTATTGAAGCATTACTTGCGAAAGTTGATAATAAAATTAATAATATTGGTGAAAAATATGATATAGTAATAATTGATACCGCTCCTGGAGCTCATTGTGATGTAGAAGAATTAATTGAAAAAGCAGACTATGTGATACCAGTAACAGAGCCCACCAAATTTGGTTTGTCAGATTTAATTCGAATCAATGAACTAATATCTCTCCTTCATAAGGATTTTAAAGTTATTATCAATAGGAGCACATTATTGGGATATAAAAATCAATTTTTTAATGAAATTAAAAATCTAAAACTAGAGATACTCGGCAATATACCTTTAGATGATGAGGTTGTAAACTCATATTGTGCTGGAGTTCCGCTTATGGAAAATAAGAAAGCTCATGAAGAAATAGGACCTGCATATCAAGCGTTTTTGAAAATATATGAAACCATTAAAGAATGGATAAAATTTGAAAAAAATTAGATTGTGGAACAGTGATGACAACCTGGAAAAAGTAGTTATAGGCATTGTATCAGGGAAAGGGGGAGTAGGTAAAACTACTTTAACCGCATCTTTAGCAACATTGGCAAGTACAGATGATGATTTCATACCAATTGTTTTAGACTGCGACGTAGATGCTCCTAATCTTGCCATAATAATGCCAAAGAACCCTAACGTTGAAATTCAAACAAAAAATGCATATACGACAATAAAAGCTTCTTTTATCTTAGAAAAATGCACACATTGCAAAGAATGTTTTGACAATCATTTCTGTGAATTTAATGCTCTGGGATGGGATGATCGAAATAACATTCCAATTGTAGATTTTCTAAAGTGTGAAGGATGCGGTGCTTGTAAAACACTCTGCTCTGAACATGCATTTGATATCCACCCTGTAAAGAGCGGAGAGATAATCTCTTATGAGAATAAATTTGGTTCTTTACTTATATATGGAAAAACCCGGTTAGGGAGCACAACATCTGGTAAATTAGTCTCAGAAGTAAAAGAATTTGCTAAAAATTCGGAGTTATATAAAAAATCAAATTTAACGATTATTGACGGACCTCCGGGTATTGGTTGCCCTGTTATTTCTATGATTTCTGGAATTAATTACATTATTGCGATAACGGAGCCCACCCCTTCAGGATTACATGACTTAATCAGAGTGTTGGAATTAGTTGACCAGTTTAAAATACCCTTTAGTATAGTGGTAAATAAAGCTAACTTAAAAACCCCATTTCAAAAGAAATTTAAGAAATATATAAAAAAGACACATTATACAGTGCTAGGAAAAATTGATTTTGATTATGCTATACCAGAGTCTATGTCTTATGCTGAACCCGTTGTGACTTATGCTCCTGACTCAGTAGCTAGTATTGCGATAAAAAAAATATACAGAAATTTAAAAAAAAAGCTTAAAACTATTTAATCTGCTCTATGTATTTTAGGAGGGGGGAGTGGATTGCCAAAATTTTTAGAAATATTCTCTTGTAAATTATCAAAATGACCTGGAAGTATTTTTTGTACATAGAATGCTTCCGCAGCTTTTAGATCATACTTTTTACCAATTACCGAGGCTATAGAGAGGAGTAATCTATGCATATTTTTAGTAAGCTTCTTCAACTCGTCCTCCATCACATTCGCGGGATCTAGTTTTAAATTAAATAATTCCGCTAGCAGTTCAATTGTGGCTTCAAATTCTAACGCTGCTTTAACTTTCTTTTCTAAAACTTTTGATATTTCGACTATATGATTAGGTTTATGCCCTAATAATCCCATAAACCATACTTCAGAACACTTATATGGTTCTATGCCGTTATTAATTTGGTCCTCATATAACAATGGAAATGCTGAGAATGCTCCTGCCTCAGCAGCCATCCTTCCGACCACCAAATGATCGGGATGAACCTCATATTTAGCCCAAGGATCCAGTGTTACTATCCGATCTATTTTTAACTTTCTTATATAATAAACAAGTTTTTTGCGTAATTCTTGACTGTTAATAAATCCTGCATCAGGATACCCAAGCATAAAATTACTCTTTACCCCAAGTATCTTATTAGATGATTCTAATTCGTTTTCTCGCTTTTTGGCTACGTCATTTTTAGTCAAGTCCCGCCGTAAGGTTCCAACATCTCCTTTTGTACAACATATCGTAAATATATCATGACCTTCTTCTGCCCACCTTGCGATAGTCCCGGCAGCAAAATAAGTTAAATCATCTGGATGTGCAAAAATGGCAGCGATATTTAACTTTTTACTCAATTATTATTACCTCTTATCAAAATATTAATCATAAAGACTTACATTACAATATAATATAATTTTTTCTATATTATTTACCTCTTATTTCAAATTAAATTCTTCTTTGATTAAAAGAAGTTAAAAAGAAAAGTAGAATGCGATTTAGATTTATAATCAATAATCTAAAGAGATTAATAAATCCTCGAATATTAATACTTAAGTGATAGAAAGAAATCAACCTTATGTCGTGATTATAAATCCCGGTCCAAAACTTTATGGAACTTTATAAGTTTCTACCTAAAACTAATTGTAAAAAATGTGGTAAACCTACTTGCATGGCTTTCGCTTTAGATTTATTACAAGGAAAAGTAAAAATAGATGACTGTCCTCCACTTTTAGAACCAAAATATCAAAAACAATATGCGTCCTTAAAGGAGCTTATAGGTTCTGAAGAGGGCCAACAAAAGGAATTAAGAATAAATATCGATTCAGATCTGTGCGATGGGTGTGGTATTTGTGTTACCGTATGTCCTGTAAATGCTCGATATTGTCCTCCAAGTTTAAGTGGAAAAGCACCGGATTATCCTCCAGAGAAGCATCAACTTTTTCAAGTGAAGAGTGGAAAATGTGAACTCTTAAAAATTGAATATTGTAGAAGAATTGAAGCAGAGGGAAGAGAAAGGGAGTGCAGGGTTTGCGAAACATATTGTCCACGAGAAGCAATAAAAATTGAATATGTTTAATTTCAAATTTTAAATTTTTTATGAGGGATATAATTGAAAAGATTTACGTGTTCAGGATGTTCTCTATTATGTGATGATATTATTGTTAGATCAGATGGACTTTTTATCGATGAGGTAATAGGTTCGTGTATGAAAGGTAAAGAGCGATTTGATCAAGTAACCTCTAAAAATCGAATAACCAGCCCTATGATTCGAAGGAAAAATGATTTACAAAAAGTTGAATGGGATGAAGCTATAAAGGAAACTATTACAATTCTTAAAAATTCATCCAAGCCATTATTGTATGGGTTTTCTAATTCAAGTTGCGAAGCACAGAGCAAGGGGATTGAATTAGCACAATTAATTAATGGTTTTATTGATTCCAATGCTTCGATTTGCCAAGGAAAGGTTTTGAATTTGGCAAAAGAATTAGGAATAAATCTGTCCACAATTACAGAAGTAATAAATAAAGCAGATCTTTTAATATTATGGGGCGCTAACCCTGCTGAAACTATCCCTCGTTTGTTAAATAAAACCCTCTTTTCAAGAGGTAAATTTCGGATGACAGGGAGAGAAATTAAGACTTTAATTATAATAGATCCCGTTAAGACTGCTTCTTTTAACGTTATGGGGGTCAGAGATATTGCTTTGCGAATAAAAGCAGGAAAGGATTTAGAATTAGTCCGAGCTTTAAAAGAAGAATGTTGCCAGAACGATAGCATTCCCTCTGAAGGTGTCGCAGGGATTGATAGCGAAGATTTAAAAAGAATATTGCTCCATATTACGGGAACTGAAAACGGAGTTATATTTTTAGGACAAGGGATATTGAAAAGTACTCAAGATAATGTTTTGATACGTGAAATATTAGACTTTATCCAAGTTATTAATTCTAAACAGCAAAAAGGGCGAGTTTCTTTAATTCTCATGGGAGGGCACTATAATATGGCGGGATTTGATCATATAGCACTTTCTTCATGTGGAAAAATAGGCGGTTTACAATTTAAAAATAAGCAATTAGTTGAGACTGAAGATACTATTGTATCTAAATTGGAGAGAGACGATTTTGATTGCTCTATAATCATTGGCACGGATGTGATTTCCCATCTTCCCTATACTCTAAGCTCAAAACTTGCTAAGAAACCACTTATTCTCATAGATAATCATAGGACCGCAACAGCAGACATTGCAAATATTATACTTCCCACAGCAATTACAGGTATTGAATGTGAAGGTTTGGCCATCCGATTAGATCAAGTTCCGATTCATTTAGAAAAAATCATTAATCCACCAAGTAATATTCCTTCGGATGAAGATTTACTCAACAAAATAATTATGAGACTCAATGAGGGAGGTTCTTAAGATGGAGATGATATTAAATACGATTCGAAAAATCGATAATGATCAAGCGAAAGAATTTGCCTTTGGGGACAATCAATCATTAGAAGAAAAGCTAGCTTTCGCATTTCTCAATCCCAAAGATTATACAAGTCTAAATTTGACAAAAGAAAAACATCTTAAAATATCTAATAGCATAGGCTCAATAGTGGTTAAAGTTATTGAGGATGAAAATGTACCAGAAAAATCTATTTTATTACCAGTTTCAATATGGGCAAATCAGATTACAATAGTTGAAAATGGTGAACTGCATTTTAAAAATATCAAAGTAACTATTGAGGTTACTAATGATCCAATTTCAAAGTACAGTGATATAATTAAACAAATTAAAGGTGATTAAATTAATGACAAAACTGCTGGTGAAAAATGGGTTTGTATTTGATCCGATGAATAATATCGAAGGTGATGTAAAAGACATCCTTATAGAAAATGGGAGAATAGTAAGTAAATTCTCCAACAATTCTGAAGTAAAACAAATAAATGCCACTGGAAAGACAGTTATTCCTGCTGCCCTAGATATTCATGCTCATATTGCATCTCAACAACTTAATTGGGCGAGATTAATAGGATCGAATAATAAATTATTTCAACAACGTTGGAAGGGCTTAACATTAGAGCACATAGCGAAAAGTTATCTCTCTAATGGATACACTTACATATTGGAAACAAATGTGTATCCCTCTTTAAGTAAACATACATTATTTGATTTAACAAATCTACCGGTTTTAGATACTTCTTTTTTATTAAATGTGAGCAATCTTTGGCCTTTAGAACTTGAGTTTCAGAGAGGAATGGTCAAAGATGGTGCTGCTTTTTTATCAGATATGCTAAATAAAACTAAAGCATTTGGAATTAAAGTTTATAATCCTTTTGAAGCTGAAAATTGGAACTGGAAGATATTGAGAGAGAATCTAAATGAAAAGGGTCGTTTATTTAATTTTACTCCAATCAATGTGTACGAAAATCTACTAAGATTTGTCGAAGAACTTAAGCTTCCTCATGCATTGCACGCTCATATTGAGGGTTATGAGTCAAAAATAGGACAAGCTAATTTGAAAAATGTACTAAATAAGTTAAGTAGTTTAGATTTAGAGCCAAGTGGTTCTCGAAATGAAATTTTTCACTTAGCGCATGCTTCTTCATACAATATTGATGGAGATAATACTGAATTGGTTAACTTTTATAATAATCATCGCAACTTTGATCTAGATTTAGGATTTATTGGCTTCAATGATATAAATCCGTTAGTTACCTCTGATAGAAGACTAATTAACGATCTGACTATAGATGCGAATCCCTATAAAGTTGTAAGATTTGCTGTTGAATTTGAAGGCGATTTCTTCGCTACTTTCAGAAAGTTTGATAAAAAAAATTATGGACACAGTATATTATGGGCAAATGCTTATGATTTAGTTTTCAAAATTAAGGATAAATGGCAATTACAATTTTCTATAAATTATCCTAACTATGCTGACATATATGATATACCCAACATCGCTACTTTATTGTTAAGTTCCAAAGCACGGGGAGCTTATATGAAAGATATGAATAAAGATTTCTTAAAAGATTATCCGCTTGTTAATAATGAAGAGACTATTTCTTTTAATGATTTTATAATCATTACTAGAGCAAGTCCGGCAAAATCTTTAGGAATTTCCCATATAAAAGGAGGTTTTACAGAGGGCAGTGATGCCGATCTTAATGTCATAGATTTAAATATCCAAGAACTAAATCTTGATACCGAATATGAACAACTTAAAAATGCATTAAATAATATTGAATATGTCATTAAAGATGGAAAGATCATTAAACATAATGAGAATATTGATATGAACCTCCGAGGAAAAATATTATGGGCTTCCGGCAAGGTAAAAGAAGAAGATTCCAAGCTATTACTTAAGAGAAAAGAAGATTTCTTCCAAAAGTATAACTCACTCTTCTTAAAAAGTTATTCGATGCCTACTAAAGGTTTAAATTTAAAAGAAATTGATTAAAATAATCACTTATTTGAATTGATTTCAACTTTGGATTGAATTTATTACCCGATAGAATGATAATGTAGAGAAGAATAAATATAATATCGTGGTGCTATAATATACGCTAATGGTCTGCGTCTTATGTATGTTTCTAAATCTTTTTCAAGGTATGAATATATACTCAATTGAATTATCGGAATAATTATGTTTTTCCATCTTTCAAGTTCTTCTTTTGATACATTATTTGCAATGGAAAGAATCATTGGATTTAGGCTCATCAATAAAGAATATTCTATTAGTTCAGGAATAAATTTGGCACTTTGGGCTTTAAGTATTTTTGATTGCGCCCTCAGCATTATCATCCATGTTTCCTCAGGATCCCAAGGAAATAAAGAACAAACTGAAGAGAAAAATTTCGTACCATCTGGAATATCTTGCATTAATTCAAAAAAATAATTATACGAATCTAAGTGAGTAGAAAGAGCTAATATCAATAGCACATGAACCATCTCTTCATCTCTAGAAGATTTTAAATGCTTATATAAGAGCGTTTCTTTTCCGATCATCGGCAAGTTTGAATGATATTCAACAAGAATCTCGAGATTTTCTAAATAAGTATCTATTTCTTGCTTGAAAAAAATATTTTTATCATATCTAATGGAAAATAATTTACCAAGCAATGAAATTGCTCTTTTTGCACTGTTAGTCGGGTAATTGGTACGGTCCAATAATTCATTAATCTGCTCTTTTGGATTATTTGAATGATATCTAAATTTCAATTGCTTTTCTATACTAGTAGCTTCATGCTTTGATTTCGGTGTCAATACATCGGGATGATTCATTAAATAAAAAGAAAGTATCATCATTCTTTTCTGGGCAGTATCATATTTATATTCACTCATTGTAATTGTATTTAAGAGTTTTGAGAGGTTTAGCATGTCGATGTTGATTAAATATAATGCCCATATTGGAGAAAAACTATTCTTTCGCATCAGATTTCCAACTTGAGTAATAATATCTGTGAATACTACATCTAATCGGTTAAGAATATCAATTAATTCACTTAATTCCCTAAAATAGAAACGCCTACGAGCTCTTATTTCATTAATCATTGTGTCACCTATAGGTGTAAGCGTCACTTTTTTTCCGTTTACTTTAACCGCTCTTTCAATAGCTTCCTTTTCTGAATTTAGTTGTAAAATCTGATTTTTAAGATTTTTTACTTGTATTTCCTTATCTTCAATGATATGTTGTAGCTCTTTAAGTTCACTCTTTAATTCATGTCCGATTCCGATTCTTAAATGTGCTAAAAGTTTTTTAAATATGGATAAATGTTTATATTCTCCTTCCATTGAAATAATATTCTTGTAAGAAGCTCTAATTTCTGAACTGAGAGTTATAAACTGACTTTTCAGTCCTTTTATATCATATTCTAAATGTTTGCTTGGCCCTTGTGAAAAAAATTCTAAAATTAAATTAAAACGGAATAATTCCGATATCTCTTCGTAAGATGTGATGATATCGACTTTATTTTTGATAGAATATAATATCTCTAATGCTCTTTCACATTTCATACATAATTCACCTTTTCAATTAATGGAATTTCAATTGAAGGAAGTAAGTCTCCCTCTATTTTAATAACTAAATTGTTATTTTGATTTTCAGCAAATGTAATTAAATCTTTATTTAATGCGTGATGTATCAATAAGGCTAACTCTTCTCGTTGCTTTGACCATTTGGGCTCCCTTTCTTGTAATAAATAGCGATATGAATCTATTTTAAAAAGGCAATAAAGAAATTCATAGACTAGTTTTTGCCATTCTTTTGTTTGGATTTCTGCGAAATCTTCCAAAGGAATTGTCTTCCAAATCAAACCCTCAATATCGGCAAAGTAGATGATTCCATTTGGAGCAACAATGCAATCCTTATCAAACCACACATCCTGGTATATAATACCTGTAATATTTTCTCCTTTAGATTTAACAGATCTGGTAAATAAAGATAGTAGAGCTATTCCACTTTTAATGAAATTGATTTCGAACGCTTCTACTTTTTCAGCAGTATCAATTTCAAATAGAGAAAAAATTGAACTTGGATTAGCTATTATATAATTTGATTCAAAATATAATCGTATATTAGATGGAACGAGACGTAGTACTTGATAAAAATGGTCTCTATACGTCCGAAACCAAAAAAAGTTTCTTGCAATCTTCTCTATCTCAGTTGGTAATTGAACAATTCCTATTGTAGGACAAATGTATGCACCATTGATTGAGGTTATATTTGCTAGCATTGAAAAGTTTAGCTCATCAAAAGCATTAATATGTCCTTGCGCTCCATAAGGGCTTTCTCCCATCCATGATTCCCCCATCATAAACCCTAATCCTGTTGATAGCTTTTCTAAGCTAGAATGCAGTTTTGGATCTCGGCATGATTCCTTCAATTTTGAAGGCGTTAACTTTCCTCCTAAGAACATATCCTCATATGCTCCACATCCTTTTACAGATAAATAAAATAGAGTATCCTTAATTTTTATATTAAACGCTGGTATTATTGCATTACGATTCTCATCTTTAATAGCGGGATGCTGTTTTTTATTTATATTATGAAGTTCTGCCGTAGCAGGTCCTAAATAAAGCTTTATCCAGTTGTGAAGTGATTTAAATTGGGGGTTAATTGTTTGATGTTCAGGTTCTTTTTCTATAAGTTTTATATCAGTTGAATTAAGCAAAAAATTATGATACAACGAAGAGTCTCCTAAGTTAAACTCATTCAATATCTTCTCACCTTAACCTTAGGCATTTTTTTTCCTAATAGATTGATTTTACCTATATTTTGAGCGTTTAAATCATCATAAATATTTTTGGCTGGACTATTCCATTCTGCAATCTCTGTAATTGCTGTTCCACATCCCATTTCCTTAAGAGCAGAAAGTCGAGAGAGTACTAACATTCTCCCCAACCCATGATTTCTAAATGCAGGATGAACATATAATCCATATAACCATCCTGTTTCTTCTCCTGGCGTTGCAAAACCCGCTCCCATTATTACTTCCGAATCAATCATTTCTGGTTTTGGATAATTATGACGATATAAATCTGTTATAATTGATTGAATCCACCTTTCTTGTCGATTAGCTATTGATACCACTGAAATATCATCCTCATAAGATTTCTGAACCCATTTAGCATAACGAGGTTTAGCTTTTCCACTATCTTCATTTGCAATCATTTTCATTATTCCTGTCAAGTATTGTGGGATCGTAGGTTTTATATGAAGTGTATCATAGGTAAAATTTCGGTTTTGGAGATTTTCAATTTGAAAAATATCATAAATTTCAATAGTTTTAAACCCAAAAATTCTTCCAGACTCAGTAAAAGCATATTTCACTTTTGAATATTTTATCATTTCAGCATTGTATTTTCCATAAAAAGTGCCAATTTTTCCATTCGGTTCAACAAAACCTATCCCAATTATGCTTTTTTGATCATGAGCACATATGATTCTTTTACCTTGAGCTTTTGCGCGAACAAGATAGGATGATATAACCCCGGAATAAGCAGAATTAATTTCAAATGCAGCATCCTTAGGGAGATTGCATTCTATGATAATTTCTCTTTCTATTAAGTTCTTGCTAATCACTCGTGGTTTCCATCTTAAATTCTCATAAACCACGAATAATAGGATCAAGAAAAGGAGTATAGGGCCCCAATAAGCTAAGAAATACATTCCAAAATTAAAGCCTTTAAAATAACTGGATGCCGTTATAAATAAGATTGAATTTAATGTAAATTCAGACCAATATCCTGTATCTTTATCATATCCTTCATCTTGTTCTGTATATATTTCTCCAATCAGATACCCTTCCGCCGTAAAAAAATCATCAACCCGATAATTTGCTGAAAATTGCCCATAGACATCATCACGAGCATATATTCCCTCAGAATGCAAATTCTTCCCCGTGAATGGCATTAAATATCCAAACCAAATAATTGAATCACCAATTACATCATAGGACGTATCAAGAATATCATATGAAGCCCCTGTAATTCCTCCCGGTATGTGAAACCATACCGTCATATTAGTTGTATCATAATCCTGATCAGTTCCCGTTAAATAGGTCCCATTAATTAAGGAATAGGTGAAGGAATGTAATTCTGTAGCACTATCAGAGGTATGATAATAATTCTCTGACCATCTCCATGATACACTTCCAGTTACACTAGCAATTTCTCCATTAAATTCCACAATATATGAACCAGTTGATATATAATTTTCAGTATAACCTTCATACCATCCTCCTGTTCCAATAAGATCCCAATTATAGATAAAATCAAACTCTAAATCATTGGATGAAAATTTAATTCCCAAATATGGAATTCCAAATAATTGGACTATAATAGATGTTAAAATTATTAATATCATGAAGATAGTTCTTTTTCTCATTTTAAGCTCTCAACTCTACTAGAGAAAATTGGATTATTTTATGTTTTATTTAATGAACATCTAAATTTAAAATATTAGAAATTAATCACTGAAAATAAAAGTAAACATACTTATTGCTTTTTTATATGGTATCTTATATCTATTTCTTCCGGATTATGTCTCATTAAAATTAAAATTGTTTTTCTTAGATCTATTCTATTACTCAATTAATTAATTGTAGGCATTTAGTCATGAGAATACTTCACTTTAGTTTAAAGGAGGTTTTTATTGCCAATATAATTTAATAATTTAGGTATGACTAAAATATTTAAATAAATTAAATAATTATTAAAAGATAATATTTTTTTAAAAGTATGGGAGGCAATATAAATGATTGAGTCAATTATCATAAAAGTATTTTATATTATTGTTATTACTTTATTTCTTATAGGATTGTTTGTACCTATGGTTATAATAAAGAAGAAAGGTAAAGATCCCCATGGGACACATGAAAATGCCTCCCTACTGACAAGATTAACTTCTTTTACTATTTTCTCATGGTTATTATATATCATTGCATATATCATAGTGGATGTAGCTATGTCACGCTTTTTAGCAATAGATGTTTTATCTTCAAACTTAGTTATAATCATAGGATTTATTATCGTTAGCTTTGGACTACTATTAGATGGGTGGGGCACATTCGCTCTTGGAACTAACTTTAGAATTGAACTTCCAAAAGAAGAAATTTCTTTAATTACTACAGGAATTTATAGGTTAATGAGAAATCCTATTGTAATGGGAGTATATTTGCTTCTTCTTGGAAGTTTTCTTATCATTCCAACAGTAATTTCATTAATCTTCTTAATAGCAAATGTGATAACATTTGACTCTAAAATAAGGGATGAGGAAAAATTTCTTAGTAGGCGATTTGGTGATAAATATAAAGAATATAGATTAAAGGTAGGAAGGTATCTTCCATTTAGTTATAAAAAATAAAATAATAAGTCTATTAATAATAGACCATCAAAAACTTAAAGATGATTATAAATGGGTTTTAAAAAAACTTTAGTAAATCAAGTGAGAAATCCAAGTGGAAAACTAGGGCGAGTAATAGCTAAGGGAATGAATAAAGGACATGCAAAATTAGCAAAATGGGGGTTATCTAAGATTAGAATAGAACCAAATTTTAATATTTTAGATATTGGATGTGGGGGCGGGGGAAATATAAGAAAGTTTGCGGAAATTATAGAAAATGGAAAGGTTTATGGAATTGATTATTCAGACACAGCGATACATGCAAGCAGAAAATTTAATAAAATATATATTAATGATGGAACTGTAGAAATATATAAAGCCTCTGTTTCTTCTCTACCTTTTAATGAAGATATGTTTGACATAGTAAGTGCTTTTGAAGCATATTACTTTTGGCCAGATTTGCCAAAGGATTTAAAAGAAATTTATAGAGTTCTTAAACCAAAAGGGAAATTAATCTTAGTTAATGAAGGATATCTATGTAACAATGAGAAGAAAAGGGAAATTGCTCAAAAATGGTCAAAATTGGGAAATTTTCATATCCATACTCCTGAACAATACAACGATTTCTTAATAAAAGCAGGATTTTGTAATATCCAAATTTTTGAAGAGAGAAAAAAAGGATGGATTGCTGCTATAGGTATCAAAGAAATCAATTAAATTTGATAATAACATCTTAAACTCATTTTTGGTAATCAATCATTATATAGCTATAACGATTTTACATTTTTGTGAAGACTTTAATATTCATCTTTCTTAATCATACTCACAATCTTTATAAAATGAAATCTAAAGTGAATGAATAATGGCAGAAATATCGAAAGAATTTAAAATTATGTTAATTATTGACATAATTATTGCTTTTATCTACGGTATCTTGTATGTCTTTCTTCCTGAAATTGTCTATTCTATGAATGATGCACCATATTTTGATCCTCATTTCTGGCGACTTTTCGGTGGAGCTATACTGACTATTGGAATTGTAGCGATATATGCTTTCATAAAGAAAGAGTGGAATGACATCAAATCATTTGTCTTTTATGTACTAGTATTTCTTATTGTGATAGGAATTATCAACATTACATCTGCAATATATGTCACTCGTTCAATGACGAATCTCGGCTTTCATTGGTTAGACACTATATTGATTATCCTATTGGCAATCCTCAACGGATTTTTCTATATGAGAGAGAATAAAAAGTAAATAAAATGAATGCATTATCAAAATAATTTTAGAACTAAGTTCCCTTTTTTTTTCATAATTCCTACGCATCAAGATCAATATATCTCGTTTTAGAAAAAAATTTATCATAAAAAAAAATGTTTTTAAATTAAAGGACAGAAATAATATTATATTAATTATGAAACAAGAAGAATTGTTAGAAGAATTAAAAAGCGCAATTTTAAAAGGAGATCCAAATAAAGCAATTGAATTAGTTAATATCTCTATTAAAATGGGAATACCAGTCAAAGAGATTTTGAATAGAGCAATTCTTAAAGGCGCTGAAGAAGCTGGGAATTTATATGAAGAGGACGAATACTTTCTTCCTGATTTACTAATGACTGGTGATGCCATTAATGCCGCTACTGAAATATTAAAGGGGTCATTAAATGGAAAATCAGAAATAGAATCTAAAGGCACAATATTAATTGGTACCGTAGAAGGTGATATCCATGATATAGGAAAGAGTTTGGTAGTCTCACTATTACAAGGACAAGGTTTTGATATTGTTGATTTAGGATCAGATGTTCCCCCAGAAGAGTTTCTAAGAAAAGCAAAAGAAATAAATCCCATTTTGATAGGATTGAGTGGATTAATGACAATGAGCATCTCTAAAATGGTTGAAATTGTTAATTTGCTTAAAAGTGAGAATATCCAATCTCGAATAATCGTTGGTGGTGGAATTTTATCAAAAGAATCGTGTGAAATGATAGGAGCCGATGACTTTGCCAAAGATGGTTGGGAAGGAGTTAAGAAAATAAATAAATTATTTTGAATAAAAGAGGTGTAATAATAAATTGGTTAAAGATTGGGCTGCTTCTGTTAATAGAATATTTAGGACAATAGCAGGATCAAAAAGAGTTGATAAAGTTCCGTTTCTTGCATTTGCAGGGGAACAAATGATTTGTCGAGTAACCGGCAAAACTGTAAAGGAATTATATAGTTCCCCAAAAATATATGCCAATGCGATTATAAACACTTTTGAGTTTTTAAATACCGATTCTATAAATGTTCCAAGTGCTTATGCAGGACCGATTGAGGGTTTAGCATTCGCGGAAGCGAACAACAAGTTAGATGCAATTAAGTGGTTTGATTATCAACCCCTAATGTGTAAACAGGGGGTAATTTGTAAGTCTGAAGAAGATATTGACAAGCTAGAAATTCCAGATCATAGTAAGAATAGTGTATGGAGAAATTCCTTACAAGCAGCAAAAATGATTCAAGATAAAATTAGATTTCCCCAGGTAATTAGCTTAAGTATTTGGTCTGTTGTTCAAGAATTGCGTGGCATAGAAGCCTATAAGGATATGCGTCGAAATCCTGATTTGTTGTTAAAACTGTGCGAAAAAATTTATGAATCCCAAATGGACATTTATGAGAATTGGCTTGAAATTGTAGGGATGCCTCCTAATGTATTTATCGCAGGATATGCATTCAACCGTCATATGATGAGTTTTCAAGATGCTATGCGCTATGAAGGGCAGTTTATTAAGAGAATGATGGATAAAATAAAAGTCCCTTTTATGCTTCATAACTGCGGAACTTCACCATATTTCACAGAAGTTGTCGAGGAAATTGACTTTATTGCGGTTAATGGCAGCCATCCATTAGATATTGAATATTGGATTGATTTTAGAAAGAAGCACCCAAAAATCGCAATTATAGGTGCCAATATTGACGTAAGTCGAGAAATGCTCACAGGAACTCCTGCTGACGTTGAAGAAAAGGTAAAAGAGAACATCCTAAACTTGGCTCCTGGGGGTAGATATATTTGCTGCCCCGTTTGTAGCTTACCATGGGGAGTATCAATTCCCAATATCCTCGCAATTCCAAAAGCAATTGAGAAATATGGACATTATCCTATAAAAATAAATTAAAACTAATCATAATCGACTATGGAATATTCATATACCTTCTATTATATTTTGAAACCCTAAAAGAATTTTATTTTTGATTAAAAAAAAGAGAATGAGGTAAATAATAACGAGTAAATCAACATTTAGAAAAAAAGTTATAAAATCTGTTGTTAGTACGGTATTAATTGATGCTTTCTCTCTAGAATTATGTAGGTACTTCTTACAAATACCCTTTTTTCCATTTTATTATTTAATTTTAATCGTAATTTGTATTCTACAATCTTGCTTTTTTATTTTTATTGATTATATATCAGAAAAGAAAGAATTGCCAAAAAAAGAATACAGTATTAACCAACATCTCACTTTAAGACTTGAAAATAATAGAACTAATATATATGTAAATAGAAAACGGTTTACTCAATGTAGATTTTTGTTATTAAATATCCCCAGTGATAAGGTTAGAGAATTAGAGGATATTGAATCTATTGATGAAGCCGCTGAAAAATTAAATCATATTTTAGAATTTCAACCTAAAATTAAAATTAAAATTTCTCCTAAAACAGAATTTTGGGCTCATTGTTCTAATTTACAAGCCTGGATGGAATATAAATATGATCCTCGATTGCTCCATAGCAACTTGGCGTTTCCACTGCTAAAAAGGCTAACTAATGTTGGAGATCCAATTGCAAAGAAGGTATTTAAACAGGAAATTAAATTAAGATTTGAAAGTTTTAATCCTTCTACGCAAATATATTTAATTAAAAATGGATATTTGAAATATTTTAATAAAGATGAAAGAAATGAAATTTTCAAATTAATTTTAGATGAAAAAGTATGGATAAATCTTGGCTATGGCTATCTAAAAGCGGATAAAAATGTAAAAGCACTTAAATCATTTCTCCAAGCAAGGAAAGTTAATCCCATAAACCTAAAAACTCTATTTGTTATTGCGAAAATTTCTATTAAAATTAAAAAATATGATCTAGCTATAAAAATTTATAATGAAATTTTAGAGTATTATCCAGAAAACTTAAAAGCTTTAATTAAAAAGGATAATATACTTCACATAAAATAAGCTTATCTGTTAATAAGATTTAATTAATTATTTGCCTATCAATCCATTTCTCTTTCATTTTAATAAACGGTTTTATGAAAGTAGCAACATTAAAAGAATATCGTGTCCTTGAATACAATTCGTTGCACTTTTTTTATCTTATAATTTTCAAGCATAAGATATTCTTTTATTATCGCAAATAACACAGAATCCTGTACGGGTATTAAAACATTAATTTTATCAATACAATTATCGCAATTAAGAATTAAAATTTTCTCTTTTTTTCATTTAAACCAATTCAGCTGATTTTTTAAACTTTTTATAAAAAATATCTATTAAGCAAATTTTGTAGGTATTTATATGCTTAATTTTTTTGATATTGTATTAATCGATAAAGGTTGACTAAAAAAAGATTTATATACTAGTTTGTCAAACTTTACTCTATACCGAAATCTAACCAAAAATCACCATCTTAAAATCTACATACTATAACAAAACGTTATGAGCGTATTATTATATAAAATATAAAAATGAAAGGATGAATAAGATGAAAATTAAAAAGCAAAAATTATTTTTAATAACAGCTTTAGTAATTTTAGGAATATTTGTAATTGCGAATCCTGTAGCTGCGTGCGACAATAAACCTCCTTGTAGAAGATGTCATAGACCAAGTGTTGCTTCAGAAGATGAGATCTTTAGTTGGGTCGAAGATATCTATGAAATTGGAACGTCTGGGGAATATGGTTATCTCATGCCTGGGACCCCTTCAGATCTAGAAGGTGCAAATTATGTTTTACACAAGTTTGAGGAATCAGGACTAGAAGATACATATCTTGAACCAGTACCTGCACCTCTTTGTTTGCCAGATGAATGGAGTTTAACCGTGCATATTGGTGATGAAGATAAAAATATACCCTCTTATTTCTTACGTTATACTAACTTTACCCTTCCAGAAGGAATTAAAGCGGAGATGATCTATGTAGGTACGGGAAATGAATCTGAATTTAAAGAAGCAGAAGAATCATTTGGTGTTGCAGATAAAATTGTTCTTGTAGACCTCTTAGGAGCGCCTTGGTCACGAGCGTTTCTTGAACGATTTATCTTATTTGAATGGGATCCTGATAATACTTTCGCAGATGATCCCATGGCTACTGAGAATTGGCCTTTAGATAATTTAGATAGTTCATATGAATTAGCAGCTGAATATGATGCTGTAGGATATATTGGAATAATTAACTTTATGGCTGACTATGTCAATCAATATCTTCATTGGTATGGTGATGAGTCTTTACCAGGTTTAACAGTAAGTAAAAATGATGGTAATTATTTAAAAGAACTATTGAACGCAGAAACAAAAAAAGAATCAACCATTAAAGCTGAAGCAGGAGCAATAGAGGCAACCATTATTTTGACTGGTGAAACAAAATTAGGGGAAACGTATAATGTTTATGGATCATTACCAGGAAAAAGTGATGATGTAATAGTGATTATGTCTCATTTTGATGGTTGGGCAACAAACGAGGCTTCAGGAGCATCTGTCGTCATGGCTTTAGCAGATTATTTTGGTCAATTTCCCAAATGGTCAAGAGAAAAAACATTATTATTTGTTTTGTTTGGGAGCCATTTTGGTAAAAAAGCTTACTGGAATCAATATGATTGTTATGTTTACAATATCTTACCTAAAGTCGCTTGTGCTATAAATATTGAGATGATTGGTAAACAAATTAAAGTTATTGATGGAGAGTTCGTTGAAACAGGATTAGTTGCCCCAAGGGGGATGTTTATATCGGGACCCACTTTTTCAGCTAATGAATATATGCTCTCCTACGCATCTGAAGCGATTGTAAATAATGATATGGAAAGGACTTCAATCTTACCAGGAGCTTTCGCAGTTCCAGGAGAGGGAGGAAAATTCCATGCATTAGGTGTTCCTACTATAAATTATATCTCTCATAATGCACCTCAATTCACTCAATATGACACTTTGGATACAGTTGCTAAAGAGGAACTAGTACCAACGACTAAGATGTTCATTGATATCATTAATGATGTTGATGTCACCCCTGCAGCTTTGCTAAAATGGGTTAAAAGTATAGACAGTAGAAATATCAAACTTTATCCCGATTTGAAGGAATCAATTTGGCAATTAAAAAGAGCGCCTTACGGTAGTTATGATAAAATAGATCTTCATAGAGTCGTAAAAGCGGATATTGAACCTAAAGATGTTGTTTTTATGCTACCTGGAACTTGGAGTAATGGTGAACAATTAACATCAAATCCACTCGATGATCCTTGGACTAAAGATGAATCACATACTTTTGCCTATTACTTGGCTAATAGAGATTTTGATGTTTATGCTTTAGATTATAGAACTCATTTTGTTAATCAATACTTAAACCCTGAGGATCTTTCATTTATGGCAAATTGGGGCTGGGATACTTGGATAAGCGATATAAAAGAAGCGGTTGATTTCATTAAAGCTACGTCAGGAGTGGAGAAAATCTACATATCAGGTGATAGTTTTGGAGGAAGTGCTGCGATGAATTATGCATCAATATACTGGGAAGAAGATTTAAAAGGGATTCTTTTACGTGATGGAGGAGCTGGGGGAAAATTTCCAGAAATTGTCACTAATTCGTATAATTTGACTGAAAAGCTAGAGGAAATGATTGATACAGGAATGTGGTATAGCGAAGTTGGTGGAACTCCGGGGTCAATTTTTGCAATGAAATATGCTGATGCAAATCCAGGTGCTCCTGCGGAATTACCACCTGGCACCCCTTTACTTCCCGAAGTCAATCCTCTTACGGGAGAACCATGGACTAATATATCTGAATGGGCAGCCTATATGCTTTATGTAGCATGGGGAGAAGGGGCAGTTACTAATATCGTTGGCGGTTATGGGGATCCTTTGGTAATGATACATATTGATGCTACATTTGATAGATACTGGCCTGCAAGATTAGGTCTTGAGAGTAACGCAATTTTAAATTGGGATAATTGTCCATATGTTACTTACGATTTTGATGATCACTTTAATGAAATAGATGTTCCATTGTTAGGATTCACTAGTGAACTGTTCGGATTTAACTACTGGGGACCTTTCAGACATGGAATTGCTAATCCCGATTTCACAGGAGTGTATTTGTGGGGTTATGGCCATTTAGATGTGTATTCAGGAGAATATTCAGAAATTGAAGTAAGCAAACCTACATATGAATGGTTAACCAATCGAAGAATGCTTGAAGGTTATGGGGCGATAGGAAGATGTAGATATTGGAATTGTGAAAAAGCAACTATTTTTATCAATGATAAAACCATCTATTTTAGAGTGGGTGATGACACCCTTCTTTTCAATATCCAATATCAGAAATTACTCAATAAATATGATTATTATGTAGGATCCAACGATTTTAGTAGGATTACCGTTTGGATTTTTGAAGAGAGATCTCATGCATTCGCAAGTGGACGATATATTTTCTTTATTGGTTCTGAAATATAATCAAAACCTAACTTTTTTTTTTTTAATATTTTAGCTATGAATGTTTTTATTATCTTCTATTGAATTTAAAAATTCTAATTCTTTCAAAATTTTTTATTGGATTGGAATTGCCTCAAAATCTCCAACACTGGTTTGTATTAATTTTGATCCTTTCATATCTATTTAAATCCGTAAAATTTTAGGAATAGATAAAAAATAAACGTTTAAAAATATAATTATAAAATTATTTTAATTTATTTAGGTAATTCATTTTTTTATATACCCATTTTCTGCAAACCAGTCAATTGCTTTCTCAAAATATTCGCCCTATAGTTTTCAAGCATAAGAGATCCTTTTATTTTCACAGATAAGACATAGCCCTGTGCGAGTATTAAAACTTCCCAAATGAAAATTTTGAAAAAGACAAAAAGCTATATTTATGGACTTTATAATTTTTATAGAATAATTTAATTTCAGTATAAGGGAACATAGGGGTATTGTATATTATGAAAACAAAACTGCAATATATTTTTACGGTTTTTATGCTATTTCTGATATTTTTTTCGATATCTACTCACATTAATATGAAAAATTAAACTTAACTGTTAATAAGATTTAATTAATTATTTACCTATTACTCCATTTAGTTTTCTCTGTAATAAACCTTTTTATAGCACCTAATTCTAATATAGTATAAGGAAATTCAATTCTAACACTTTGTAATATCATGAAACCAGCAGCATTAAAAAGATATTTTCTTAATGAGTATGCTAAAGATAATGAATTAACATCCTTTCAGAAGAACCGATTAACATTTGATATTCTGTCTATTCGATTGGATTACGAAGCTAGTCCACCCTTTATCGATTATATTAAAAATCATCCAATAGAAGTTGAAAAATTTTTAGATGCTTTAGATTATGAAAGTAAAATGGAAATGACTACGATATTAGACAATCTTAACTATATGAGTACTCATTCCTTAGATGAGACCATCAAAAGATTCCTTATGAGAGGTTCCTATACATTAGAGCATTTGGATAATATGGAGATAATTAAGCAAAATTATCCATTACCCACAGATATGTACGAGGAATCCATTTTTAAATATAAGCATGGATTGATTTATATTCCTGATAAAGCTATAAATTCTATAAAACATAAAGACATCCTAGATTGTGGAGCCTATATGGGAGAATCTGCATTAATATTTGAGAAGGAGTTTGATCCCCATAAAATTTATTCCTTTGAGCCAGTATCGGATAATTATAATCTTCTTTTAGAAAATATCAAATTGAACAATTTAAAGAAGATAGTACCCGTAGATAAGGGTGCTGGCGAATCTTCTAAAAGAGTGAAATATAATCTTTTAGATGTTACTTCATACATATCTGAAAATGGAAAATCTGAGATGGATATTATCTCTAATGATGAATTTGTTGAAGAAAATAAACTCGATATTGGACTCATTAAAATGGATATTGAAGGGTATGAATTACAAGCATTAAACGGAGCTAAAGAAACAATTAAAAAATTTAAATCCCTCCTATTATTATCAATATATCATAATCCAGAAGAGTTATTTAAAACAAAGCATCATATAGAAGAAATGATGCCGGGTTATGAATTTAGGATCAAATTATTAGCGGATATTAGGCCACTCGCCGAGATACATTTAATTGCATGGTAATAAAATTAAATAACGGCATGAATTTTATAAAATATTTAACCAAATGAAATGTTTTGATTATCATCAAAACATCACTCAAAATTAATTGAAAATGATAATATTTATATATACGTATTATAATGTATATACATATGGCTAATTTTAGTATAAGAATCGATCCAGAACTAAAAAAGAAGATGGATTCACTTAAGCATCTTAATTGGAGTGAAATCATACGAAAAGCGATTAGATCAGAAATACGGAATGAAACAGAAATAAGTAAAGCGAAAGCTGTTTTATTGAACGAAAAAATCCGCAAAATTGCTCCTGAAAATTTCAATAGCGTGGAAATCATTCGTAAATTTAGAGAAGAAAGACATTAAAGAAGATGAGTGCAATAATAAATGAGAGAAATTGTTATTGATGCAAGTGTAGTAGTCAAGTGGTTTATAGAAGAAAATGATTCAGATAAAGCACTACTTCTACGAGATAAGTTTATAGAGGGAAAAGTTGAATTATACGTTCCAACATTATTATATTTTGAAGTCTTGAATGCGTTAAAATACAGTCAACTATTCAAACCTAATGAGCTTGAGGATGCGGGAGAAAGTTTAGAGAATTATGGATTTAAGGCAATCACAATAAAAAATGATATACGTAAACATATGATTAATGCTGCCATAGAATACGATTTATCAATCTACGATGCTTCCTATCTTGGATTAAGTATAGGTTTAGAAAAGTTGTTCTGTACTGCTGATGAGAAAATCATAAAAAAACTACCTCCGACACTGAAAAAGAAAGTAAAAAGTCTGAAACAAGTAGAAGAGATTTTCTCATAAAAAGGGGTCTCCTGTAGGAAATTTCATACTCCACTAAATTACTAACTTAGTTGTGTTGAATAAGCGCTATTTTGGCTCCATTTGGATCTTCTAAGAATGCAAGTTTCCCAACGGTTATTGGTACAGGCTCCATGGTGATTTTAGCACCTTTAGATTTGAGTTCTTTCACTGTGGTGTTCAAATCTTTAACTTCCATTCCCACTGAAAACAAGCCAATTTCATTTTCTGTATTTTTTATGAGTTCTATCATCGCATCCCCTTCGCTTTTCAATAATGTAATTATTACTCCAGGTCGGGGTGTAAATTGGCTATCTACTTTAAATCCCATAACTTCTGTGTAAAATTTCACGGACTCTTCCATATTCTCAACAATTATCGTAGCGTATTTAACTTTCATATTTTATATCCCTATGAATGATTCTGTTTATCATTAATTATTAATATTGCTGTTGGTTGATTATTAACTTTTCACTTCAATGAATTTATACCGACTTGCGAAGTCATATGGAGGTGAATGCCTTTCACCAAAATATTTAGGAGGAAAAGAATATCTCGTATGGCGCTGCAGCAAGGGACATGAATGGAAATCGACCCCTAACAATATTAAAAGTCATAAAAATTGGTGTTCCGAATGCAAGCAAGAGAATAAAGCAGCTAATAGCTCAGCCCTTTAAGCATCTGAACCGTGGTATACATATCCTTTCCGTCTTTGCGGAGGTAATCCATCGCCTCCTCAATGCCCTCAATGGTTAGATTGAACATCGGGATGATGCTAGAGATTATTTTACGTGTCCAGGGAGCCCATTCGGCCCGTATCAACTCGGGATTGAGCCATATGACATTATTCTTAAAATGGTTGGCGAGTTCCTTGATATAATAGATACCTGGCATTTCATTTCGATGATAATAATAAATTGAGCCATAACGTTCAGTTAACTCCCAGCTAGCCATCGCAGCGTCGCCCACCAGGACTACCTTATATTTATTGTTATATTTCTTTAAAAACTCTTCGAATTCAGTTGCCTCATCAGGATTGCGTTGTGCATTGTGATAAAGTGTCTCGTAAATGCAATTATGGAAGTAATAATATTTGAAGTCTTTCCAGTGAGACATCTGATTGGCGGCAGAAAACAAAAGATTAACCAGGTGCGCATAAGGCGTCATACTACCTCCAACATCCATTAGTAAGATAAGCTTTACATTATTTTTTCTGCGTTTTTCAAAGACGATGTCAATTTCACCGCCATTTTTTGCGGTTTTATCAATAGTTTTATCCATATTTAACTCGTCCTGTTTGCCGATTTCTTCTAACTTGCGTAGACGTTTCAAAGCGACTTTAATTTGGCGTGTATCTAAAACGACGTCCTTTCGATAATCCGCAAATATTCTCTTTTGAGCGATTTGAATTGCCATTCTCATTCCTGACGACCCACCAACGCGCATACCCATTGGATTTTGTCCGGAATGTCCAAACTGAGAATCACCTTGAGTTCCAATCCAGCGATTACCGAAATTATGCTCCTCATCCTGCTTTTTTAGTAGTTCTTCAAATTGTCTTTGGAGTGCTTCTAAATCATAATGTTGGCTGACAAATTCTTGAAATCCATCGGGAAGCTCAGGAGGATTTAAATCTTTTGAGAGCCAGTCCCATATTTCCTGCTTAATTTCTTCTGGAAATTTCAAGGCCGCATTTTTGAAGAAATTAGCAAACGCAATATCATAGATGTCAAAATGATGCTCGCTTTTACATAATATAGATC